>NZ_QRHM01000012.1:0-2935 GCF_003470325.1 Collinsella sp. AM24-1
AAGGAAAGCACTTAATGTGCTTTCCGTCTTGCGCAGGACTGTAGAGCAGCAAACTTAACCCCCGCCCCCAGCACCGGAGACCCTCCCGGAGGGACCGAAAAATTTTTTCAAAAAAGTTGTTGCGCGCCGGACAGACTTCTGTGTATACTAATCCCCGCAGCGCACGCGAGCGGAAACAAACGCGAACGTCTGCCTGGGGAGTTAGCTCAGTTTGGTTAGAGCGCCGGCCTGTCACGTCGGAGGTCGCGGGTTCGAGCCCCGTACTTCCCGCCAACGCAATTAAAGCCACGTCTTCGGACGTGGCTTTTTGCGTTTGATGCACTTTGTTTCGATAGAACGATCGCCCTGGCGCATCTTCGCCCAGAATCCCCGCCCCTTCGGGAACGCAAGTAAAATCTAATAAGCATATCTGTCTAAACAACAGCTTTGTTGCGCAACACCTGTTCAACGAAGCAGGGGGTTAGGTTATACTAAATTGCACTGTGGGCCGCATCTGATGCATTTCGCTCCAAGCGCGGCATTCAGTGGATATCCGATTTACCATTTGGATGTCCTGCGGTCATTTAGCGTCTCGACACAAGCTCGGCCCCGGAGCTCGTTCGAGCTGTTCGTATTCCTTGAAAGGGGAAAAATGGACATATCGAGGAAGACTGATTACGCCCTTCGTATGCTGGCGATGCTTGCCGAGGATCCGGAGCGTTTGCTTTCTGTTCGCACCGCTGCCGAAGAGGTCAATGTTCCGTATTCGTTTGCCCGCTCGATTCAGCACGGTTTGGTCCAGGCCGGTATTGTGGAGAGCCTGCGTGGCGTCCACGGTGGCATGCGTCTCAAGGTCAGTCCGGACGACGTCACCATCCGCCAGGTCGTCGAGGCCGTTCAGGGCCCTATGGTTATGAATGATTGCACCGCACCCGATGGCGACTGTGCACGCATGGGCACGTGCTGCTATCATCCCCTGTGGGCCGGAGCTCAAGCGTTGATGCGCGATTACCTCGATTCCGTTTCGCTCGGCGACATCGTCGCTCACCGCCAGTTCCCGGCCGTCGATCCCAAATTCGCCGACCGCGAAGCGTTTCCCGAGTACGCCACCTGCGCGTGCGCTTGCCGGGAGGAATAGCGCCGCATAAGGAGCATAGATATGATTCAGGACCCCTTTCGTTCGATGATTCGTTCGGAAGGGGTCCTGCGTTATCGTGACCTTCCGTGGCGCCGCACGCGCGATCCGTACATCATTTGGCTTTCTGAGGTCATGCTGCAGCAAACACAGGTACCACGCGTGGAGACGCGTATGCCGGCGTGGCTCGATCGCTTTCCGACCGTGCAGGCGCTTGCCCAGGCCGCGCCTTCCGATGTTTTGGACGCTTGGCAGGGCATGGGCTACAACCGACGCGCTCTGGCGCTTCACGGGGCCGCTCAACGGGTCGTAGAGGATTGGGGCGGGGAGTTTCCGCACGAGACGCGTGACTTGGTCGCTCTGCCTGGTATTGGCCCGGCAACGGCGCAAGGTATCCGGTCGTTTGCGTTTGATCTTCCGGGCGTGTATCTGGAGACCAACGTGCGCACGGTCTTTCTGCATCACTTCTTTCCCGATGTACCGGCTGTTCCCGACCGCGAGCTGGTGCCGCTGATTCAGGCGGCCTGTCCGGCGGTCCCCGGTGCGGCGACCGACGAGATCGCTCCCTTTGCCGTGCCGCTCGATGATGCCGACACGCCGCGCGCGTGGTATTACGCGTTGCTGGATTACGGCGCATATCTAAAAAAGACGTTGCCCAATCCGTCCAGGCGCTCGGCGGGCTATAGCCGTCAATCAAAGTTTGAGGGCTCACGTCGCCAAAAGCGCGCGCATATCGTGCGCATGTTGCTGGCAGCGCGCGATGGCCAACCGGCGGGGATTATGCTTGCTGATGCCGTGGTGGGCGTTAACGATATGGAAGCGGCGGCTGGGCGCGGGCCGGTCGAGCGCGAGCTTGTCGCGGGCATTCTGGCCGACCTGGAGCGTGAGGGCTTTTGCCGAGCCGAGGGCGATCGCTGGCTGAGCATCTAGCCCGTGCAAATCTGAAGAACAGGATTGTAAGGTTTAGATTTCCGACATGAGGGCATCCTAAAGACGAGGCCGCTCGAAGCCTACGGGCGGCATGCGTTGAAGGGAAGTACACCTATGGATTTTGAGAATTCCCAAACCAAGAAGAACCTCGAGACCGCTTTTGCCGGTGAGTCCCAGGCACACACCAAGTATCGCTACTATGCCTCCAAGGCAAAGAAGGACGGCTACGTTCAGATCTCGAACATCTTTGCCGAGACGGCTGGCAACGAGTCCGAGCACGCCAAACTGTGGTTTAAGTATCTGCACGATGGCGCCGTCCCCGATACCCTGGACAATCTGCGCGATGCCGCCGCGGGTGAGAACTACGAGTGGACCACGATGTACGACGAGTTTGCCAAGACCGCCGAGGAAGAGGGCTTTGCCGAGATTGCCGCAAAGTTCCGTGGTGTCGCCGCCGTCGAGAAGGCCCACGAGGAGCGCTACAACAAGCTCGTCGAGCGCATCGAGTCGGGCGAGGTGTTTGAGCGTGAGGGCGTGAAGGTGTGGAAGTGCCTGAACTGCGGGCACCTGCATGTGGGTGCCGAGGCGCCTGAGGTGTGCCCGGTGTGCAACCACCCGAAGGCGTACTTTGAGGAGCAAGTGGTGAACTACTAGCGCTTGGCGCTAGCATGAGCTGGGCCGGGAGGGCCGGACTACCTTCCCTCCTCGCTCACGGCTTCGCAGGGCAACTGCTGGTTTCACCGCTCCGGGCGTCAGACCCGCGGCGCATCCCTTTCCCTCTCGCTCACGGCTTCGCAGAGTCGCGCGAGGCAAAGGCATACGCCGCGGGTCTGACGGCGCGGGCTTGCCAACGAGTTTTGGCTAATAGATTGGTTTGCGTGCCGCCCCTTT
>NZ_QRHM01000012.1:2945-3929 GCF_003470325.1 Collinsella sp. AM24-1
CGCGGGTCTGACGGCGCGGGCTTGCCAACGAGTTTTGGCTAATAGATTGGTTTGCGTGCCGCCCCTTTTGGGGCGGCACGTTTTTGTATGGGGCCAGTTGGGGCGGTGATGTTGCTTAGGGGGTACACTGGGTAGCGTTGGCTATTCGTTTCCTCTTGTGAGGTGTTGGTTATGGGTAAGAAATCTCGGGCTCGGGTGGCTGCTGCTGGGACTCGTAAGGATCCTGAGCGTCGGGTTGTTGAGGGCGGCAAGGCAGAGCGTGCCGATAAGAAGAAAGCCGGTGCGCATGCTCATCCTGAGTGGGCGCCTCATTTGAATTCGGCGAGTGAGGACTTGACTGCCAAGCTGTTCACGATGGTCGAGGTCATCTTGGGTGTGGTGCCCGTGGTGGTCATCGGTTTGTTCCTGGCCTCGAAGGACGCCACGAGCGTGGATAAGCTCACCGATGTCTTTTCGCAGGACCCCTCGATGGTGGTCACGTTTATCTCTGCGTGCCTGCAGCCGTTTGCGGCGTACATGCTATACATGGTCTATCGCAAATACTGCGAGGGCGACGCTGGTTTTGCCGCCGGCAACCTGATCGGTCTTTTGTGCTCCGAGATCCTACTGCTCAATATCCCGGGCGTCATCGGTATGGGCATCTTGTTGTGGCGTGTTTGGCGCAACGTCGCTCCGCACTTTGAGAGCTGGCTGTTTGAGCGTCGCGCAATGGGCGTGCTGGTCGACATCGCGGGCTCACTCGTGATCCTAGTCCTGGCGTTTATGTGTGCCACCGCAGCTCGAGGTCTCGCGGGTATGTGATCTGCTTTCACCGACTGCGGAGCGCGGGGCAACTGCTGGTTTCACCGCTCCGGGCGTCAGACCCGCGGCGCATCCCTTTCCCTCTCGCTTACGGCTTCGCAGGGTCGCGCGAGGCAAAGGCATGCGCCGCGGGTCTGACGACGCGGGCTTGCCAACGAGTTTTGGCTAATAGATTGGTTTGCG
>NZ_QRHM01000012.1:3987-58968 GCF_003470325.1 Collinsella sp. AM24-1
CCGCCCCTTTTGGGGCGGCACGTTTTTGTGTGGGGTCCCTGTCTTCACAGTTTTCGTCAAGCTTTTGGTTAGATTTTGGTCAGTTGGCGTAAGGGCGGAAGGCCAAAAGATTGCTGGCGAAAAAAGCTCAGAGAAAGTGCTGGTAGGGGAGTTGTTGAGCTTTTCGACAGCTTTTGAGCAAAAGAAACTTTGTGGCTATTGCCGGCGATTGCGTTGTCGCGGTCATGGTGGTGCGGGATGCTGGTCGTAAGCGCCGAATGCCCCGATTTTGGAGGCCAACATGGATCTGTTTCTTGAGACTCCGCAGCAACAAGCTGAGCGCATGCTGCGTCAGCAGCAACGACTCATGGAGATGCAAATGCAAGGGGTTGCCAACCAGGCGCCCGTGCAAAACGTCGTGCCCGCTGCTGTACCTGCAGCTGTGCCCGGGTGTGAATCGGCGCCAGAGGCCTATTCCGTACAGCAAGATTCATATGCGCAGGAGCTCGCGTTCGACAAGCATCGTGCGCGTCACCGTCGCTGGGCCCAGCGCCTGCGTACGCTGGCGATGATCGTGCTGATCCCGCTGGGGCTCGCGGCAATCTTCTTGGCCTCATATGCCCTCACGTGCATTCTCAACGGCGCCTCGCCCAATGAGGTACTTCAGCACTTGGCAGCTCTCGGTCAGCGCTTGGGGGATGTCGCAGCAACTATCCGCGTCAGCTGGGAGAGCTAGCAGACCAGCACCCATAGCGCAAAGGTAACTTGTCTGCGCTCGATTGGACATGAGCTGCGTTTGACAGGGTAAGATTAATCGCGGTTTTTGATTGGTGCTCGATTGGGTTTGTTGGGCGGAGTTTATGTCTGCTATTGATATTGTGCTTGTTGTGATTGCCTTGGTGGCGGTGGGGGTTGCTGTGGCTTGCGCCCTGCAG
This sequence comes from Collinsella sp. AM24-1, assembly GCF_003470325.1. Lineage (NCBI taxonomy): Bacteria > Bacillati > Actinomycetota > Coriobacteriia > Coriobacteriales > Coriobacteriaceae > Collinsella > Collinsella sp. AM24-1. The sequence goes on from NZ_QRHM01000012.1 coordinate 4,902, forward strand.
CTTAAAGGTCTTCGTGCCGAGCTGCGGGAGCGTGGCGACAGCGACGCCGAGACGCTCGCGGCGCTCGAGCAGGCCAACAGTACACTCGATACCCTCAACGTCGCGTTGGCCGAAACCCGACGCACCGCAAACGCCATCGCACAGCAGCAGACGACCGACGCCGCCGTGGAGCAGCAGCGCTACCTGACCATCGCGCGTGAGTTCTCGCAGGCGGGCGACCGTATGGATGACCTGCGCCGCGAGACGACCCAACAGCTCGGCGCCAACCGCGAGGGCATCGAGCAGCGCCTGGACAAGGTGCGCGAGACGGTCGATGCCCAGCTGGGCGCCATCCGCAAGGACAACAACGTGCAGCTCGATCAGATGCGCGCGACGGTGGACGAGAAACTCTCCCGCACGCTCAACGACCGTCTGTCGGCATCGTTTAAGCAGGTGAGCGACCAGCTCGAGGCCGTGTATAAGGGCCTGGGCGATATGCAATCTATCGCCACCGGCGTGGGCGACCTTAAACGCGTGCTGGGCAATGTCAAGGCGCGCGGCATTTTGGGCGAGGTGCAGCTGGGCGCGATCCTGGCGGACATTCTCACGCCCGACCAGTATCTGGAAAACGTCGCCACCAAGCCCGGCGCCTCGGAGCGCGTTGAGTTTGCCGTCAAGCTGCCGGTAGACGAGGGCGACCCCGTGCTGCTGCCAATCGACTCCAAATTCCCGGGCGACGCGTACGAGCACCTGCTCGACGCCCAGGAGTCGGGCGACGCGGAGGCCGTCGCCGCCGCGCGCAAGACGCTCGACACCATGGTGAAGCGCGAGGCAAAGGACATCTGCGAAAAGTACCTGAGCGTGCCCGCGACCACCAACTTTGGCATCCTGTTCGTTCCGTTTGAGGGCCTGTACGCCGAGGTCGTCACGCGCCCTGGGCTTATCGAGACCCTGGGCCGCGACTATCACGTCAACGTAGCCGGTCCCAGCACCATGGCCGCCATCCTCAACAGCCTGCAGATGAGCTACCAGACGTTTAAGTTGCAAAAACGCACCGACGACGTGCTGCGCGTGCTTTCTGCCGTCAAGGCCGAGCTGCCGCGCTATCAGGCGGCGCTGCGCCGCGCCCAGCAGCAGATCGAGACCGCGGGCAAAACGGTCGAGGGCATCATCACCACGCGTACCAACGTCATGGAGCGCAAGCTCAAGGATATCGACGCGCTGGAAGACGCCAAGGAGGCCGACGAGGTCTTGGGGCTCACGTCCGCGGGCCTGCTCGCAGACCAAGAAGACGAGGACTAGCGGCACTTGACGGCGGGGCGCCTGCGCAGGCGCAGGGCGCGGGTGCTTTTCGCATCGCACTTGCCTAAAGCGCACTTTAATGTGCAACAATGGCCTTTCGCCCTATCAGACGCGAAAGGAAGCCCATGTCTCAGAGAAGCGCCAGCCCGCTCAAACGCTCAACCGTGCGCCGCACGCTGCAGCGTTTTTGGGATGTCACGCGCACGCAGCCGCTGATCGTCTTTCTCTCGGTGTTCTCGTCGGCGGGCTACATCTTTTTGCTCACGTTTGCCAACACCTACGTTATGGCCCTCATCGTCGATCGTGTCCAAGCCGGCCCCGTAGCGGGCGACCAGGTGTTTGAGGTCTTCGGTCCCTACATTTTGGCGCTCGTGCTCGTCAACCTGGTGGGCCAGATCCTCTCCAAGCTGCAGGACTACACCGTCTACAAGCTTGAGATCGCGGGCAACTATCACCTGGCGCGCCTGTGCTTCGACACGCTCTCCAATCAATCCATGACATTCCACACCAGCCGCTTTGGCGGATCGCTTGTGAGCCAGACAAGCCGTTTTATGAGCGGCTACACGGGTCTGGTGGACGTGACGGTGTATTCGCTCATCCCCACCATCACCTCGGTCATCTGTACCGTGGCCGCACTCGCCCCGGTGGTGCCGACGTTTACCGTGATCCTGGTGTGCATCATGGTCGTCTACATCGCGTTTGTCTGGCTTATGTACAAGCGCATCATGCCGCTTTCGGCCGCGACGTCCGCCGCGCAGAACAAGCTCTCGGGCGTGCTCTCCGACGCGGTCACGAACATCTTGGCCGTCAAGACCTGCGGGCGCGAGGACTTTGAACGCGATCTGTTCGACACCGCCGACCGCGCCGCGCGCGATGCCGAGACGGTCTCGATGCACGCCATGATGCAGCGCAACTTTACGACCTCGGGCCTTATCGTCATCACCATGGCCGTGGTGAGTGTGTTCGTGGCGGGCGGCAACGCGTGGTTTGGCATCTCGGCCGGCTCGCTCGTCATGATCTTTACCTACACCTATAACCTCACCATGCGCCTGAACTACGTGAGTTCCATGATGCAGCGTATCAACCGCGCTTTGGGCGATGCGGCCGAGATGACGCGCGTGCTGGACGAGCCACGCTTGGTGGCAGACGACCCGGATGCCCCCGAGCTCAAGGTGAGCGAGGGCGCGATTGATTTTGAGCACCTGAGCTTTGCGTACCGTGACGCTGCGGCGGGCGAGAACGTGTTCGATGACCTGACACTTCATGTGGCGGCGGGCCAGCGCGTGGGCCTGGTGGGCAAATCGGGCTCGGGTAAGACGACGCTCACCAAGCTGCTGCTGCGCCTGGACGATGTCCAGGGCGGCCGCGTGCTCGTGGACGGTCAGGATGTCTCGCGCTGCACGCAGCAGAGCCTGCGCCGCCAGGTTGCCTACGTGCCGCAGGAAGCGCTGCTGTTCCACCGCTCCATTCGAGAAAACATTGCCTACGGTCGTCCCAGCGCCACTGATGAGCAGATTCGCGAGGCTGCGCGCCTGGCCAACGCCCTGGAGTTTATCGACCGCTTGCCTCGTGGCTTTGACACCATGGTGGGCGAGCGCGGCGTCAAGCTCTCGGGCGGCCAGCGTCAGCGCGTGGCCATCGCCCGCGCGATTCTCACCGACGCGCCGATTCTGGTGCTCGACGAGGCGACCTCTGCCCTGGACAGCGAGTCCGAGGCGCTGGTGCAGGAAGCTCTCGAGAACCTGATGCGCGGCCGCACCTCCATTGTGGTGGCGCATCGCCTGTCCACCGTGGCGGCGCTCGACCGCATCGTGGTACTGGCGGATGGCGAGATCGTCGAGGACGGCACGCATGTGCAGCTCGTCGAGGCGGGCGGCGAGTACGCGAACCTGTGGAGCCGTCAGACCGGCGCATTCTTGGAGGCGTAAACGTCTCGGACGTGGGACAATTGTGCCCATAAGTTTATTGTGCCGTTGAGCCGAGGAGTCGTTATGCCACGCGAGACCAATGCCGCCAAGCGCGAGCGCGCCATCGAGGTGTGTGAGCGCCTCAACCGTCGCTATGGCCCGGTCGAGTGCTTTTTGGACCACGAGAATCCCTTCCGCCTGCTGATCGCGGTGCTGCTTTCGGCGCAAACGACCGATGCGCAGGTCAACAAAGTGACGCCGCGGCTGTTTGCCCAGTGGCCCACGCCCGAGACCATGGCCGGGGCGAGCGTAGCTGACGTGGCGGACACCATCAAGTCGCTCGGCTTCTACAAGAGCAAAGCCAAGCATGCCGTCGAGGCCGCGCAGATGATCGTCACCGACTATGACGGCGAGGTGCCGGCCGACATGAAGGAACTCGTGAAGCTGCCGGGCGTGGGACGCAAGACGGCGAACATCGTGCTCAACGTGGGGTACGGCATCGTGGAAGGCATCGCGGTGGATACGCACGTCAACCGCATTGCGCACCGCCTGAGGCTGAGTCCCAAGACGCATGCCAAGGAACCGCTCAAGACCGAGCAGGATCTGCTCAAGATTTTGCCGCACGAGTATTGGGAGTCGGTCAACCATCAGTGGATCACCTTTGGTCGCGAGATCTGCGACGCCCGCAAACCCAAGTGTGACGAGTGTCCGCTGGCAGATTTGTGCCCCAGCGTGCGCGTGGCGGGGTAGGGCGGAACGCATCTTCGTCTGGCGTTTTTTGCGGGGCTGGGTTTGCCCTTGAGCCGGAGTCCTCTCCATGCGCTACCATGACAGACAATGTATTTGACGTACGACCCGCCGAGCTTGCCCCGGCGGGCTTTTGGCGTTGCGATGCCGGAGGAACAGCATGCTCATTCACCGTATAGCCGCGCAGCTCTACACTGCCGAGGCGCTGCAGACCGTCGAGGCCGGACTCGATGCCGGCGAGGACGTGACGCTGGCCGTGTCGCAGTCGGGCCGCACGCTCATGGCGGCAGCTCAGTTTGCGCGCCGTCCGCGTCCCACGGTCTACATCGTGAGCGGCGAGGACGCGGCCGATCGCGCCGCGCGCAGCCTGGCCGCCTATGTGGGTCTGGCGCATGTGTGCCGCTTTCCCGAGCGCAAAGACTATCCATGGCGTGAGCAGGCGCCCGACGACGCCGAGGTGGCCCAACGCTGCGAGGCTTTAGGGCGCATCGTGCGCGGCGATAACTGCATCATGGTCGCCTCGGCCCGCGCGCTACTGCGTTGCGTGCCGCCGGTCGAAAGCCGCTATTGGGAGTCCACCACCTTTGCGGTGGGCGAGGAGATTCCCTTCGACGAGGTGCCGCAGCGCCTGGTGGGCATGGGCTACACCAATGCCGGCGCCGCCGACGCGCCCGGTCTGTTCCGCGTGCACGGCGACACCGTCGAGGTGTTTCCCGCACAGGAAAAGGCGCCCGTGCGCATTGAGTTTTTTGGCGACGAGATCGACCGCATCCGCCGCATGGTGAGCTCCACGGGCCAAACCATCGGCAACGAGGACAGCATCGAGATCTTCCCCTGCCGTGAGCTGGCGCTTACCGACGATGCCGTCCACAACATGCACGTGGCGCTCTATCGCGCCAGTCAGGACGACAGCAAACTGGCGGCGCTGCTCGAGATGGTGGATGCGCGTATCGTCACGCCCGAGCTCGACCGCTTTTTGCCGGTGATGTACGGCCAGACCGTAAGCCCGTTGGCGCACGTGAGCGGCAAGGCACTCGTGGTTCTGTCCGAGCCGCGCTCGCTGTTCGACGACTGCCTGCGTGCCTACGAGGATATCGAGGCCCGTGCCGGCGAGGCGGGGATTGACCGCCTGGACGGTCTGTACGTGCGCGCTCAACAGCTCGATTTTGGTGCCCAGCAGCGCCTGAACTACGTAAGCCTCATTCGTGCCGGCGGCGCGGTGACGGCCGAGCTCAAGATTGAGCAGCCTGCCATCGCAGGCTCGGACAACCGTTTTATGACGCGCATCCAGGAGGTCGTGGGCAAGCGCTATGCCTGCGTGTTTGCCATTCCCGACCGCGGCGCGCGTGAGTCGATGGAGCTCACCTTTGGCGACGAGGGCATTACCTTTGAGGAATCGCTGACCGCGGCGCCCGAAAATGCCGGCGCTATCGGCGACCGCGTGCGCGTGGCAGCGGCGGATTCCGCCGACCGTGCCGCACGCCAGGAGGCCCACGCTTCCATTCGCGAGCGTAAGGCCGACGCACTCAACGCCCGCTCGCTCGAGGCGGGCGCGGCCCAGGCTGCCGCCGGTGCCGCCGTGCCCACCATCTCGCGCGGGCGCGTGACCTTTGTCGATGCCGCCCTGCCGCAGGGCGTGGTGGTGCCCGATGCCAACCTGGCCGTGTTCTCGATCGCCGACCTCAACGCCCGTATGGATGCCAACCGCGCGCGCAGCCGCCGCAAGGTGGACATTACGCAGATCACCTTCCCGTTTAAGCCGGGCGACTACGTGGTGCACGCCACTCACGGCATCGCACTCTTTAGCGAGATTGCGCGTCAGGAAGTGGGCGGCAAAGAGCGCGACTACTTTTTGCTGGAATATGCCGACGGCGACAAGCTCTACGTGCCGCTCGAGCAGGTCGACCGCATCACGCGCTATGTTGGCCCCGACGGCGACAAACCGCGCCTGACCAGGCTCAACACAGCCGACTGGACGCGCGCCACCAACAAGGCGCGCAAGAACGCCAAAAAGCTGGCGTTTGACCTGGTCGACCTGTATACGCGCCGCTCATCAATCGCGGGTATCGCCTGCCCGCCTGACACGCCCGAGCAGATCGAGATGGAGGAGAGCTTTCCTTACGACGAGACGCGCGACCAGCTGGAGGCCATCGCCGACATTAAGGCCGATATGGAGGCGCCCAAGCCCATGGACCGCCTGCTGTGCGGCGACGTGGGTTTTGGCAAGACCGAGGTTGCCCTGCGCGCGGCGTTTAAGTGCGTGGACTCCGGCCGCCAAGTCATGGTGCTCTGCCCCACGACCATTCTGGCCCAGCAGCACTACGAGACGTTCTTTGAGCGCTTTGCCCCGTTTGGCCTCGAGGTCGAAGTGCTCAGCCGCTTCCGCACCCCGGCGCAGCAAAAGCGCGCGCTCAAGGCGTTTGCCGAGGGCACGATCGACGTGCTCATCGGCACGCATCGTCTGCTTTCGGCCGACGTGAACCCCAAGAACCTGGGCCTGGTGATCATCGACGAGGAGCAGCGCTTTGGCGTGCAGCACAAGGAGCAGCTCAAGAACCTGCGCGAGCAGATTGACGTGCTCACGCTTTCGGCAACGCCTATTCCGCGAACCATGCAGATGGCCACGAGCGGCGTGCGCGACATGAGCCTGATCACGACGCCGCCGACTGGGCGTCGTCCCGTGATCGTGCACGTGGGGGAGTACGACCCCGATGTGGTGAGCGCGGCGATTCGCCTGGAGGTGGGCCGCGGCGGTCAGGTGTATTACGTGTCCAACCGCGTCAAGACCATCGACGACGCCGTGGCGCGCGTGCACGAGGCCGCGCCCGAGGCGCGCGTGGGCGTGGCGCACGGCAAGATGAGCCCGCGCGAGGTCGAGGACGTGATGATCGAGTTTGCGACCAAAAAGATCGACGTGCTCATCGCCACGACCATCGTGGAGAGCGGCATCGACAACGCGACCGCCAACACGCTGATCATCGAGGATTCGCAGCGTCTGGGCCTGGCGCAGCTCTACCAGCTCAAGGGCCGTGTGGGCCGTTCTTCCACGCAGGCCTACGCGTACTTTATGTTCCCGGGCGAGCTACCACTCACCGAGGAGGCGACAGCGCGCCTGACCGCACTTTCCGAGTTCCAGGACCTGGGCAGCGGCATGCGCATCGCCATGCGCGACCTGGAGATCCGTGGTGCCGGCTCGCTTATGGGCGCCGAGCAGCACGGCAACCTGTCGAGCGTGGGCTTTGACCTGTTTACGCAGATGCTGGGCCAGGCGGTAGCCGAGGCGCGCGGCGATGACGATGCCGGCGTGGAGGCGGCAAGCGTGGGCATTAACCTGCCGGCCGACTACTTCTTGTCCGAGGAGTACCTGCCGGCGGTGGATCAGCGCGTGCTCGTGTACCGCAGGCTCGCAGCGGCCGAGGACCTGGAGAGCATCGATGAGGTGCAGGAAGAGACCGAGGCCGCGCATGGCGAGCTGCCGTTGGCAGGACTCAACCTGTTCAATCGCGCACGAATCCGCATTCGCGGCGAGCGCCTGGGGCTCGAGAGCGTCACGCTCAGCGGCGGTCGCATCACGTTTTTGGGCGTCGACGTGCCCAAGAAGGTGGCCTTTGAGTTCAAGACTCGCTATGGCGCGGTGAACTTCCCCAAGAGCCGCAAGCTATCGGTGCCCTACAAGGCGGGGGCCGGCGCAGGCAGCGGCCTGGGCCGAGGTCTCGACGCCAACGACGGCACCGGTCCCGTGGCGGCAGCGCTCATGCTACTGCAGCAGCTGGGCGCGTCCGACGATGATTAACGGGTCGACGCTGCAAACACCTCATTTGGGCACTCTAGTTCCATCGAAAGGAAAGCATGTTCGGATACATCTATAAGAAAGATGTCGCCATGATCGCGGTTGTCCTGTGCCTTTGTCTGGGCGTGGGCAGTTTCTTCGATTATCAGATCTCGAGCGCGCTGTTCAACGTCGGCAGCATGTACGGCCGCTTTATCGAGGCCGCCGGCGAGCTGCCGTTTGAGCTGACGGCGAGCATCGCGGGCGTTATGCTCGTGCGTGCGGTGCGTCCCGAATCCAGGGGGAGTAAATGGCTTGCCGTGCTCGGCATCCTCGTCAACATTGGCCTGGCCGGCTACGAGATCGTCTCGTCCCTGAAGGTTGGCGGCAAACTCATCGCGGTTCAGCTGGTACTGACGTTTGTGCTGGTGATCGCTGCCAACCTTATCGTCTATCGCCTCACGCGCACGACCGAGCCCGACGAGCTCACGCGCTGGGCGTTGATGGTGCTTGCCGTGTGGGTCGCACAGGCCATTATTCTCAACGTGATCGTCAAGCCGCTGTGGTCGCGTCCGCGCATGCGCGTGATCGAGGTGACGAAGGGACTCGAGTTTCAGCCGTGGTGGGTGATTGGCAACCCCGACAAGTGGGCCTTTATTGCCGCCGGCGTGATCAAGGACGGCTTCAAGTCGTTTGCGAGCGGACATACGGCGCATGCGGCAATCGGCCTTATGCTCGCCGGGCTTCCCGCGGCGGCCTTTAAGGAAAAGCCCCCGCGTCGCCGCGTGGTCTTTTGGGCGGCGGTTGTGGTCGCGGCGCTCGTCGCGTTTGGTCGCATCGTGATTGGCGCGCATTTTTTGAGTGACGTGAGCTGCGGCTTTGCCCTGGTACTGGCACTTGAGTGCCTTGCCGCGCGCATTGCCTATCCCAACGGCGTACAATAGCTCCGTTTGAATCATCTGGCCGATACCCGGTAAGAGAGGATTGCCATGCTCGCGTTTAACAACGACTATTCCCACGGCGCACATCCGGCAGTGCTGCAGGCGCTCGTCGATACCAACATGGAGCCGCAGCCCGGCTACGGTACCGATGCACACACCGAGCGTGCCAAGCAGCTTATCCGCGAGGTCTGTCAGGCCCCCGATGCCGACGTATTTTTCCTGGTGGGCGGCACGCAGGCCAACGCGACGGTGATCGACATGCTGCTCGCGCCCTACGAGGGCGTCGTTGCCGCCGAGACCGGCCACGTCGCCTGCCACGAGGCGGGTGCCATCGAGTTTGGCGGCCACAAGGTGCTCACCATCCCCGGCTACGAGGGCAAGATGCACGCCGAGGATCTCGAAAACTATATCCAGGTGTTCTACGAAAACGAGAGCTACGAGCACACGGTGTTTCCGGGCGCGGTGTACGTGAGCCTGTCGACCGAGTACGGCACGCTGTACTCCAAGGCCGAGCTCGCGGCGATTCACGCGGTGTGCCAGAAGCGCGAGATTCCGCTGTTTGTGGATGGCGCCCGACTGGCCTATGCGCTGGCGGCCGATGAGTGCGACATTACCCTGCCCGAGCTGGCACAGCTGTGCGATGTGTTCTACATCGGTGGCACCAAGTGCGGCGCTCTGTGCGGCGAGGCCGTGGTGTTTTGCGGCATGCACACTCCGGCGCATCCCATTCCGCGTATTAAGCAGCATGGCGCACTGCTCGCCAAGGGCCGCCTGACGGGTGTGCAGTTTGAGGCGCTCTTTACCGATGGCCTGTATTTTGAGATTGGTCGACAGGCGATTCAGACGGCCCAGGCGCTGCGTCGTGTGCTGCACGAGCGCGGCTACCAGTTCTTCTTGGAGACGCCGACCAACCAGCAGTTTGTGATTCTGCCCAACGAGGATATGGCCCGCATTCGCGAACATGCCTCGATCGAGTACTGGGAAAAGTACGACGAGACCCACACGGTGGTGCGCTTTTGCACCAGCTGGGCCACGACGCAGGAGGACATCGACGCGCTGGCGGCTGTCCTGTAGCCTGATGTAATGACGAGGGGCCGCCTTGCGCTGGGTTTGGCGCAGGGCGGCCTTTGCTTTTGGGGGAGAAGGGTTGTATGACCGAGATGTCCGAGCCGATGATTCGTCTGGCGACGCCCGAAGACGCGCCGGCGTTGCTTGCCATCTATGAGCCATATGTGCGTCAGACGGCGATTACCTGCGAATACGAGGTGCCGAGCGTTGAGGAGTTCGCCGGGCGCATCGAGCGTACGCTCAAGCGCTATCCGTATCTGGTAATGGAGCTGGACGGGCGTCCGGTAGGTTATGCCTATGTGAGTCCGCTCAACAGCCGCGAGGCATACGACTGGTCGGTCGAGACATCGATCTACCTGGCGCGCGATGTGCGCCATGGCGGACTGGGCCGCAAGCTGCACGATGCGCTCAAGCAATGCCTGATCGCGATGGGCATCACCAACATGTGCGCCCTCATCGCCGTGCCGCACGACAAGGACGATGAGTATCTGACGCACAACAGTCAGGACTTCCATGCCCATATGGGATATCGCCTGGTGGGTGCTTTCGACCGCTGCGCCCAAAAGTTCGGCCGCTGGTACGACATGTGTTGGATGGAGCTGGTCCTAGCCGAGCGCGTCCCTAACCAACCCAAACCAACCTGGTTCCCCGACCTCCCCAAACCTACCATCTAGGGACAGGTTTATTTTGGCAGGTTAGCCGATGGGCTCGGTGTATTTGGCGCGGTCGGTGCGTTGGATGCGCTTGGAGACATGGAGCGGGCGGCCGTCGGTGTCGTAGACGTAGTCGGTGATCAGGATCAGCGCCTGCCCGCGCTCAACGTTGAGCAAAAACGCCTCGTTTTGCGAGGCGTAGCACACCTCGAAGGTCTTGTGTCCTTGTGCCGGCGCGCGATGGAATTCTTGACGCAGCGTGGCGTAGAGCGAACCGTTGATATCGCGATCGATGAGTGCCTCAAAGCTTGGCGGCAGATAGGTGGTCTCTAGGCACAGCGGCGCGTCGTCCAGATAGCGCAGTCGGACGAGCTTGACGAGCTTGCTGCCCACGGCGGCATCGAAAAACTTGGCCACGCTACCCGTTGCCTTGGCAAAGCCCGAGTCCACCGTGCGCGTGGTGGGCTTCATGCCCTGGCCCTGGATCTGCGCTGTGTAGCTCGAAAACACCAGGTTGTTCTCGTGGAGCGCCGGCGTGTCGGCCACAAAGGCGCCGCGCCCGCGCTCGGTGCGAACCAGGCCCTCGTCAACAAGCACCTTAAGGGCATGGCGCACGGTGCTGCGCGACAGACCCGATTCGTCCATGAGTTCCATCTCGGACGGCAGTTTGTCTCCGCGCGCGTAGGTGCCGGCGGCGATGCGGTCGCGCAGCATGCCCGCCAAGCGCTCGTATTGGGCCAGTTTCTTTTTAGACGAAGCATTCATGCGATCAACCTGTATCTAACCTGTATACTTACCGAACCAAGCATGTATCCAACATGACAACAAAACCGCTGGTAATGGATTGCCGAAAACCTTAGCAGCAATATTTCTAAAACAAATATAGCATACAACTAGTCGACAACACCAAAACATGTATGTAACTTGTATGCCATCAAGAGCATCAAACGAGAAGAAAGGCTGATGCGCGATGACTACTCAGGAACAGGTTAAGGATGTCGTCTCCCAGGTTTTGGCTGACAAGGCAGACAAGGGCGGCATCAAGCGCGTTGTGTGGATCGGCGCCGGCGGATCTAACGGTGGTAACTATCCTGCCCAGTATTTTATGGAGCACGAGGCCACGCAGGTCGTGAGCTCCAGCTACACCAGCAACGAGTTCGTGCACGCCACGCCCGCCTATGTCAACGAGAACACCCTGGCCGTCGTCGTGTCCATGCGCGGCACCAAGGAGACCATCGTTGCCGCCCAGGTCGCCAAGGACCACGGCGCCAGCACCATCGCCATCTATGTTGACGAGTCCGGCCTCACCGAGGTCTGCGACTACAAGATCCAGTACGACAGCCTGGCCGTCGACGAGTCCTGCATGGGCCGTACCAACTCCGCCGTCGTGACCATGATCGCCATGGAGCTCACGCAGCAGACCGAGGGCTATGCCGAGTACGAGACCGCTATGGCCGCTTTCGACTTGGTCGACCCCATCTATCGCAAGGCCGTCGAGTACACCCGTCCGCTCGCTGCCAAGTGGGCCGAGCAGAACGCCGACAAGCCCTGCATCAACGTGATGGCTCAGGGTCCGCTCTTTGGTGCCGCCTACGTCTTTAGCATCTGCAACGTGCAGGAGATGCTGCAAATCGACTCCTGCACCATCAACACCTGCGACTTCTTCCACGGTCCCTTCGAGATCCTGGACAAGCGTACCTCGCTGTTCCAGCTCATCAGCGTCGGCCGCAGCCGCTGCAACGACGAGCGCGGCATCCGCTTCGTCAGCCAGTACGGTGGCGAGCGCGTCTATCAGCTCGACGCCAAGGAGCTCGGCCTCAACGACATCAAGGACAGCGTGAGCGAGTACTTCAACCACCTGATCTTTGCCCCGATCCTCAACAACGTGTATATGCGCGCGCTCTCTGCCGTCACCCACAAGGACTATATGACGCGCCGTTACATGTGGAAGCTGGACTACTAGTTACGCCGTTCTACCGAACGGCGTAACGGCTCGACGCTGCGCGCCCGGCATTTGGCCAATCTGCCGTTCAATTTCAAAGGCGCGACCAGAAGGTCAGCGCCTTTTCATTTCACGGCACCTTGGCTCAAATGACGGGCGCTCGCTGACGTTGCCAAAACGTCGGCGTCGTCGTGTTTGTTAAGGGGTTGGTGCATTGGGGCCAGGTTCATATGCACCAAGTTGGTGCATATGAACCTGGCCTCTTTGCACTAATGGGTTGTAGCGGAAAAGCAGATTTTCCCGTTTGCCGATTTGTGCCTTGAAAAATGTATATAACGACTATAACGTAGTGTGAAACATATTGGAAACAATACCGAGGAGGCTGCGTTGAAGAAAAGCAATCTGGGCTATGTGCTGGTGCTGATCGCCGCGCTTATGTGGGGCAGCATCGGAATCTTTGTAAACGGCATCTCGGCCATGGGCGTTACGTCCCAGAGTATGGCTGCCTTTCGCTTGTTGGTCGGAGCGCTTATCTTGGCGCCGGTCCTGATGTTTATGGGCTGCCGTTCGGGTGAGGGGTCTACCGTGGCTCAGGGTCCGCTGGCCCTGTTCAAGGCAAGCCCTAAAGAGCTTGTTTCCTGCGCGCTTGTCGGTATCGTCGGTTTGGCCGCCGCCAACACTTGCTATTACGAGTGTATGGGCGAGGTGGGCATGTCCACGGCCTCGGTGCTGCTCTATACCTCGCCGGTGTTTGGCGTCGTGCTCGGCCGCGTGCTTTATCGCGAGGACGTGACCCCCAACAAGCTCGTTGCCATCGCTTTTAACATAGGGGGCTGTGTACTTGCAGTGACCAATGGCGACCTTTCCGGTTTCCATTTTTCGGTTTGGGGCGTCACGTCGGGCGTGATTGCAGGCCTTTGCGGTGCGTCGCTCGCGGTGTTTAGCCGGATAGCAACCAAGACGGTCCACCCGCTGGCTGTCACGTTTTGGGGCCTTGTTTTTGGCGGTGCGGTTATGGCAGCTATCGCGGCTCCGTGGCCGGATGTCGCCGCGGCAATGTCGCCACAGCTACTGCTGCTGTTCCTTGGCTTTGGACTCATCCCCACAGCCGTGGCTTACATCTTATATATGCAGGGTCTGTCCATGGGGCTCGAGACATCGAAAGTTCCCGTCGTAATGTCTTTCGAGACGGTTGTTACCGTACTGGTGGGCATTGGTGTCTATGCCGAGTCCGCCGGCGCGATCAAGGTTCTGGGCATTGTGCTGGTGCTCGCGTCCATTCTGATCATGAACACCGACTTCTCCAAGCTGCGCAACAGTGTGTTTGTCGGTCATGTCGCTGAGAGCATGACTTTTAAGCCCAACGCGTGGTGGACGGAGAAATCGCAGGACATGGATCTGTTTAAGGAACGCACCGGCATCGCGCTGGAGCCCACCGTGCAGGAAAGCCCCTGGTACTTCGTGCGATAGGGGATTGGCGAGGCGTCTGACCGGGTGTCGCCAAGACAGTGCCGACCTACCCTGCGCCAACGTTTCAAGTACGTTAAACCCGCCAACGGTAGATTTTCACCCGCGAACGGTCTTTATACTAATTAGCAATATAAGCAACGTATAAGACGTTATAATGACCATAACGAAAAGGAGGAGGCAAGATGAATCAGATCATTCTCGCATCTCATGGCGGCCTGGCCGCAGGCGCCAAAGACACGCTCGAGATGGTTCTCGGCGACGTGTCGAACGTCCACGTCGTGTCGCTTGCTCGTGACGACAAGGAGCCCATCACCAATAAGGTGGACGCCATGATCGCCACGTTCAACGCGGACGACACCGTCTATGTGCTGACCGATATGCTCGGCAGCTCGGTCAACAACAGCATGGTCGAGCTTTCCCGCAACGGTGCGGCATTCACGGTGATCAGCGGTTTCAACATTCCGCTGGCACTGACGCTCGCTATGAGCCCCGCCCCCGTCAAGGGTGCCGAGCTCGCGGCCCTTATCAACGAGGCCCGCACCGGTCTGACCAACCCCAACGCACCGGTCGAGGTTGCCGCGGCCCCCACTAAGAAGGCCAAGGCGTCCCGTCACAGCTCCGGCCCCGCCAAGATCGTCCTCGCACGTCTTGACTACCGTCTGCTGCACGGCCAGGTCGTCTTTACCTGGACCACCAAGGTTCAGGCCGAGCGCATCATCGTCGTCGACAACGCTGCCGCCAACGATGACATCAAGAAGGGCGCTCTTAAGCTGGCCAAGCCCCAGGGCGTGCGCCTGAACGTCTTCACCGTCGAGCGTGCCCTCGCCAAGATGGACAAGCTCAACACCCTCGGCGAGCGCGTCATGTTCGTCTTTGGCAACACGGCCGAGATGCTGCAGTTCTGCCAGGGTTACAAGCTCGACGCCATCAACCTGGGCGCCACCGCCAACCACGACGGTGCCGATCAGGTCGGCGGCAAGGACAGCTCCGTCTTCCTCGACGCCAACCAGAAGGCCGACGTCAACCAGCTGCTCGACATGGGCATCAAGCTCTACGTCCAGCAGACCCCTACGTATCAGAGCGTCGACATCGACGCCAAGCTGTAATCAACCAGGCTTTTGCCTGACTGAAAGGAGAAGGGTATGAATACGTTCATCAGTGCGGTGCTCGTCGGCCTCGTCGGCGTGTTCTGCATGTGGGACTCCCGCCTGCTCGGTCGTCTTAACTTCGAGCAGCCCCTCGTTGGCGCTACGCTCGTCGGTCTGCTGCTGGGTGATGTGCCCACCGGCCTTGCCGTCGGTGCCGCCGTCGAGCTCGTGTCCATGGGCCTGGTGCAGGTCGGCGCCGCCGTTCCGCCCGATATGGTCCTGGGCGGCATCGTGGCCGCTGCCTTTGCGTGCCTGACCGATGCTTCCGCCGAGACCGCCATGACGATCGCCATTCCGGTCGCCGTCCTGGGTCAGCTCCTCGGCATCGTGTTCCGTTCCATCATCGCCGCCCTCACCCATGTGGCAGATAGCGCGATCGATAACGGAAAGTTCAAGACCGCCTACCGTATGCACATCTGTGCCGGCTCCGGTCTGTACGCCGTCATGTACTTCCTGCCGATCTTCCTCGCCGTCTTTGTTGGCACCGACCTGGTTCAGGCCATCGTCAACATGGTTCCCGAGTGGCTGTCCACTGGTCTGAACGTTTCGACCAAGATCATGACCGCCTACGGCTTGGCCCTGCTGCTCACCATGATGATCAAGAAGGGTATGACTCCGTTCCTGTTCATCGGTTTCCTGCTCGCCGCTTACCTCAACCTGTCCGTCATCGCGGTCGCTCTGATCGGTGTGTGCCTGGCTGTCGTCTTCATGGGCTTCAAGTTCAACGGTTCCCATGCAGCCGCCGGTGTCGATTCCGACTACGATCCGCTCGAAGACGACGAAGACTAAGGAGGAACACACTATGGCAACCGCAACCAAGGACGTGTCCCTGAACAAGAAGGTCAGCCAGTTCTTCTGGCGCTCCTGGGCCATCCAGGCCTCTTGGAACTACGAACGTCAGATGAACATGGGCTTCCTCTACGGCATGGTTCCCACGCTCGATCGCCTCTATCCGGATGAGTCCGACCCCAAGCAGCTCGCTGCTAAGAAAGAGGCTTACCACCGTCACATGGCGTTCTACAACTGCACCCCGCAGACGAGCGCTTTCATCCTGGGCCTCGCCGCCTCCATGGAGGAGGAGTACGCCAAGGATCCCGAGAACTTCGACCCCGATTCGATCAACGCGGTCAAGACCTCCCTCATGGGTCCGCTTTCCGGCATCGGTGACTCCTTCTTCCAGGGCACCATCCGCGTTATCGCCTTTGGCCTGGGCGTGCAGCTGGCTCAGCAGGGCTCCATCATGGGCCCGATCCTGGCCATGCTCATCTCCATCGTCCCCTCTGTGCTGATCACTTGGTTCGCAGCCAAGATGGGCTATCAGGGCGGCCACGAGTACCTGAGCAAGCTTCAGGGCGGCGACCTCATGGAGAAGCTCATGTATGTCTGCGGCATCGTGGGTCTTATGTCCGTGGGCGGCATGATCGCCACGCTGATCGGCGCCACCACCCCGCTGCAGTTCGCTGAGGGTACCGTCGTTATCCAGGACATCCTGGACGGCATGATGCCCCAGATGATCTCCCTCGGCCTCACCGGCCTTATGTACTGGCTCATCAAGAAGAACGTCAACACCGGTTGGCTTCTCGTGATCGCCATCGTGGGCGGCATCGCCCTCTCCGCGGCCGGCATCCTGGCCTAGTCGCGACCAAGCGCCTAACCGCTTTCCCCCGGGGGCCTGCCTGGCATCCCATACCCCAGGCAGGCTTCCATCCCCAAATGTGTCAAAGGGACAGTTCCTTTGTCGCATCCTCAACGGGCCGGCGACTCGGTCCAAATTACGGTAACCCTGCGTGCGTCCGGCAAAGTGGCGCCGCAAAAATCGAAAGGAATGTGTCAGATGTACGAGATCGACCTTAACCTCCCTAAGCAGATCGTCGCTGACGTCCTGTCCAACCACGAGATCCACAGCGTCGCCTTCGTCGGCTGCGGCGCTTCCATGTCCGACCTTTACCCCGCCAAGTACTTCCTGGCCAACAACACGGACAAGCTGAACGTTCAGATCTTCACCGCTAACGAGTTCAACTACGACACGCCTTCCTGGGTCAACGAGCACACCTTCGTGATCACCTGCTCCCTCGGTGGCTCCACGCCCGAGACCGTCGAGGCCAACAAGACCGCCAAGAAGCACAACTGCCCGGTCGTCTCCCTCACCAACAAGGCCGGCTCCGCTCTGACCGTCGACGCCGACCACGTCATCGTTCACGGCTTCCACGCCAACTATGCTGCCAAGTGCGAGAAGCCCGGCTATGCCATCGCTCTTGCTCTCGAGATCCTCCAGCAGACCGAGGGCTATGACCACTACGAGGACATGATCACCGGCCTCACCAACATCTTCGATCTCTGCGAGAACGCCGCTCAGCACTGCAAGAAGCTCGCCAAGAAGTTCGCCGAGGACTTCAAGGACGACAAGATGATCTACTTCATGGCTTCCGGTGCCTCCGAGAAGATGGCTTATTCTCACGCCGCCTTCCTGTTTACCGAGATGCAGTGGATCGACGCCGCCGCCTACAACACCGGCGAGTACTTCCACGGCCCGTTCGAGGTTTCCACCGAGGGTAAGCCCTACGTCTTCTTCATGTCCGATGGCGCCACCCGTCCGATGGACGCCCGCGCCCTCACCTTCCTTGAGCGCATGGGCGCCAAGGTCGCTCTGATCGACTCCAAGGACTACGGCCTGGCTGACGCCGTGCCCGCGAGCGTCATCACCTACTTCAACCCGCTGCTGCACCTCGCCGTTATGCGTGAGTACGGCAACCAGATCGCCGAGGCCCGTCAGCACCCGCTGACCATGCGTCGCTACATGTGGAAGCTTTCCTACTAATCACAAGTAAGTAGACCTTACGGGTTGATTGAGAGGGGATGGGGTTTGCGCCCCGTCCCCTTTTTTGCTCTGGGGAGGGCGTGTTCGTCGCCCCATAAAACCCCAGATAAAACCAACCAAAATAAACCTGTCCCTTTTTGGCAGGTGGGGAGGAGATGCGTATGATCAAGGCAGTGCTGTTTGATATGGACGGCGTGCTGGTCGATACCGAGTGGTTCTACAACCGTCGCCGCGTGGCGTTTATGGAAGAGAAGGGGTTCCACTTTGACGAGATTCCCGATCTTTCGGGGTCTAACGAGCCCGCCATTTGGGAGGCGCTGGTGCCCGACGATGTTGAGCTGCGCGAGCGCTTGCGCGTGGAGTACAAGCAGGTCTACAGCCCGGACCACCCCGTTCCGTATGCCGAGCTGCTCAACGAGCAGACGGAGCCGGTGATGCGTGAGCTGCACGAGCGCGGCGTGAAGTGCGCCATCGCGAGCTCGTCCTATCGCGAGCTGATCGACGAGCTGGTGGAGATCGCCGGTATCGCCGACGTGCTGGACTACACCATCAGCGGTCACGAGTGCAGTGCGTTTAAGCCCGACCCCGAGATCTACCTGCGTGCCATGGAGGCGCTGGGGGTGGAGCCTGCCGAGTGCCTGGTTATCGAGGACTCGCCTTTGGGTATCGAGGCCGGCAAGCGCTCCGGCGCCCGCGTCCTGGCGCTGCGCCCGCACGAAGGCGTCAACCTGGACCAGTCCGCCGCCGACGTCGTCATCGACAACCTGACCGACATCCTACCTGCCATTTAGGGACAGGTTTATTTTGGCAGGTTTTATCTGGGCAAACGCCGAATTCGCCGTGAAGGGACCGCTCTCTTCACGGCGTTTTTCTTTTGAGCGGCCTCACGGTCCTTCTGATGGTTGTCGAGAGAGGGTGAATTGAAGCGCCCCCGCACGCTCCATGCTACAATCGCGGGCACGCCTCACAACTAGATCTGCCTTCGAAAGGAGCCTACGTGGCGAACGCCATCGATCAGCTCACGGACCGCGTGCTCGTGCTCGGCCGCCTCACCATCGTTCGCCGTGCCATTACTGCCGTGGCGGTCACCATTTCCGCCGTTCTCCAGACATTCCTGATCCAGGCGTTCATTCGGCCCGCCGACCTGCTTCCGAGTGGTCTCACCGGCGTCGCGGTCCTGCTCGATCGCGTTACCTCGTTTGGCGGCGTTCACATCGACATCTCGCTCGGTATGCTTGCGCTCAACATCCCCGTGGCGCTCCTATGCTGGAGCGGCATTAGCAAGCGCTTCGTCATCTTCTCGATGATGCAGGTTGTGCTCTCATCGTTGTTCCTCAACATCTTTCACTTTGCCCCGTTTTTGGGCGACAAGATCATGCTCATCATTTTTGGCGGCGTGGTCTCGGGTCTGGGCGCTGCCATCGCGCTCAAGTCCGGCGCATCCACCGGCGGCACCGACTTTATCGCGCTGTGGGTCTCCAACCACACGGGCAAGACCATCTGGGGCGTCATCTTTGGTTTCAACTGCTTTATCCTGGCGATCTTTGGCTTTATGTTTGGCTGGGACAAGGCGGCGTATTCCATCGTGTTCCAGTTTATTTCGACCAAGACCATCGACAGTTTCTATCGTCGCTACGACCGCGTGACGCTGCAGATTACGACGCGCAAGGCGGACGAGGTCATGACCGCCTATGTTGACCATTTTCAGCACGGCATTAGCTGCGCCGAGGTCATCGGCGGATACAGCCGCGAAAAGATGTACCTGCTGCACGCCGTTGTCTCGACCTACGAGAGCCAGGACATCATCAAGCTGGTGTGCGACGTTGATCCAGACGCCGTGATCAACGTATTCCACACGCTCAACTTTGTGGGCGGCTGGTGGGGTGGTCATGTCGACGAGCCCATGCCCACGGCCGTTCCCGATCCCGACAAGCCCGCGCGTATGGCCAGCAGGCAGGCGCGCCTCTGCGAGCAGGACAGCCTGCAGCAGGACGACGGCAGGTAGGGTTTTGGCATTTTGCCGGCCAAGCGTAGTCCATCCGAATGAGCCCCTCGAAAGCCTCGTTGCTTTCGAGGGGCTCTCGTTTGCCCAGATAAAACCTACCAAAATGAAGCTGTCGCTTTTTGGTAGGGAGGGTGTATCGTTTTATCAATATGAGGTAACATGAAACTAGACGTTATATACGTATTAGTTATTTCGATATTTCGATAAGAGTGATTAGATATGCCTGCGCCCAAAAATGCACCGCTTTACCAGCAGATTTACGACGAAATCAAGGATGCGATCGAGAAAGGTGTTTATGCGCCCAAGGAGCGTATTCCGTCCGAGCTTGAGCTGGCCGAGCAGTACGAGGTGAGCCGAATTACGGTGCGCCGCGCCGTCGAGGAGCTGTGCTCTGATGGCTACCTGGTTAAGCAGCAGGGCCGTGGCACCTTTGTTTCCACGCCGCACATCAATCGCCAGTTTCACGCCTCGACGCTGCAGACGTTTACCGCGCTGTGTGCCGGCAACGGCATGAAGGCCGGTGCGCACGTGATCGATCGCCAGATTGTGCCGGCGCGCCAAAACGAGATGGAGTTCTTTGGCCTGCAGAAGGATGCGCTGCTGCTGCATATCAAGCGCGTGCGTACGGCCGACGGCGAGCCCATCTTTGAGGAGAACATCTTTGTGCCGTTCGATGCCTACCGCGAGCTGTTGACGGCCGATCTTGAGGACAAGTCGATTTTTGCCGAGGTCGAGCGTGTTGGCGGAATCCCGATTGTCTCGGTTGGCTACCGTACGGTCGAGGCCGTTCGTGCCAATACCGAGCAGGCGGCCGAGTTGGGCATTGCTCCGCACGATCCGCTGCTCAACCTGCGTGCCAGCTTTACCGGTCCCAATGGCGAGCCGGTTCTGATGGGTAAGCAGTACTACGTGGGATCGCGTTACGTCATGGTCATGTAAGTTACGCGGTTTTACCAAACCGCGTAACGGCTCGACGCTACAAGCCCGCCAGAGCGGCAATCTGCCTTTCAACTTCGGCGGCATGACCAGAAGGTCAATGCCGCCTCGTTTCAAGGCACCTTGCTCGCTCTGGCGGGCTTTCGCTGACACTGCCAAAACATCGACTACCCGCAGAATGAGCGTGGATAATCTCCCGTTTTTGGCTTGGTGACGGGCTCAAAGTGGGAGATTATCCACGCCCATCCGGAAAGTGTCCAAAAATCCCACGCTCGTTCCCTTCGGATTGCATCGCCCGTGGCCGGCAGCCGCGCGACGCCGGTCCGCGTGGCGGCGTATAATCGGCGGCAGATGACTTGGACGTTAGGAAACCATGACCGATAGCATGCAGCAGATGGCGCTCGACACGCTCGGCGCTTATTTTGGCTACACCTCGTTTCGCCCGGGACAGGACCGCATGGTCGATGCGGTCCTTGCCGGTCGCGATGCGCTGGGCGTTATGCCCACGGGCGCCGGCAAGTCCATTTGCTACCAGGTGCCCGCGCTCATGCTGCCCGGCATCACCTTTGTGGTGAGTCCACTGCTGTCGCTTATGGAGGACCAGACCCGTGCGTTGCTCGCGGCAGGTGCGCGACCCAGCTATCTCAACTCCAGCCTTACTCCGGCCCAGCAAAACACTGTGCTCAAGCGGGCGCGCGAAGGCCGCTACCAGCTTATGTACGTGGCACCCGAGCGTCTGCTCGAGCCGCGCTTTTTAGCCTTTGCGCAGGAGGCCGCGGCGGACGGCGGCATTGGCGTGCCGCTCGTGGCCATTGACGAGGCCCACTGCGTAAGCCAATGGGGCCAGGATTTCCGCCCCGCTTACCTGCAGATTCGCGAGTTCGTTGATTCCCTGCCGCAGCGCCCCATCGTGGCGGCCTTTACCGCTACGGCGACCGAGCGTGTGCGCGCGGACATTCAGCAGATGCTCGGTCTGCAAAACCCCGCGACGGTGGTGACGGGCTTCGATCGCAAGAACCTCTACTTTGGCTGCGAGGAGATGGGCGACAAAGCCAAGGCAGCGTGGGTGCGCGACTATGTGATCGCGCATTCGGGCGAGAGCGGCATCGTGTATTGCTCGACCCGCAAGACAGTCGATGCGCTGGCAGGCGAGCTTGCCGAGGCGCTGGGCCCCAGCGGCATTCGCGTTGGCCGCTACCATGCCGGCATGGGTAACGACGCCCGCCGCCAAAGCCAGCGCGCCTTTATCGATGACGATATCCAGGTGATGGTTGCCACCAACGCCTTCGGCATGGGCATCGACAAGCCCAACGTGCGCTACGTGATCCACAACAACGTGCCCGAGAGCATCGAGGCCTACTACCAGGAGGCGGGCCGCGCTGGCCGCGATGGCGACCCGGCCAGCTGCCATTTGCTGTGGAACGGCAACGATTTTCGTATGCGCCGCTTTCTGATCGACCGCGGCGATGCTGCCGACGAGGCGCTCGACGACGAGCAGCGCGCGTGGGCGCTCCAGAATCGATATCGTCTGCTCAGCCAGATGGAGGGCTACTGCAATACCACCGGCTGCCTGCGCGAATACATGCTGCGCTACTTTGGCGACGAGGCGGCGGACGAGCATGCGGCTGCGGTTGATGCGGGCGCCACCGCCACGGACGAGGCCGAGGGCTGCGGCAACTGCAGCAACTGCCTCACGCAGTTCGAGGTCGAGGACGTCACCGATATGGCCCGCGCCGCCGTGCGCTATGTGGCCACGCGACCCATGCGCTTTGGCAAGTCGCTCATCGCCGACGTGCTTCATGGCGGCAACACCGAGCGCATTCGCCAGATGCATCTGGACGAGGACCGCGGCTACGGTGAGCTGTCGAGCGAATCGGTCGGGCGCATCAAGGACATCATCGGCCAGCTGTGCGGCCGCGGTTATCTGGCTACCTCGCAGGGGCAGTACCCGGTCGTGGGGCTGGGTCCGCGCGCCGGCGAGGTCGAGGACGAGGCGTTCACCTTTACCGTTAAACGTCGCGCGTCCAAGCGCAAGGCCTCGGCCCGCGCCCGCCGTGCGGTGGATCTGCTGCGCGAGGAGGCCGAGCTGGATCAGCGCCCGCGCGTGGGTGACGATGCCGAGCTGTTCGAGCGCCTGCGCGCCTTGCGCAAGGAGATCTCGACCGAGCTGGAGATGGCGCCGTACATGGTCTTCTCCGACAAGGCCCTGCGCGGCCTGTGCCGCCTACGTCCGCAGACGCGCGACGAGCTTATCCAGGTCAACGGCATCGGCGAGAAAAAGGCCGACGCCTTTGGTGAGCAGTTTATGGCGGCGATTGAAGAGTTCGAGTCCGAGCATGCACGGAATGGAGCATAACGATGGCATCCGACGATAAAACCGAGCGCACTGAGGTGTCCGCTGTTCCGCTGTACCAGCAGGTTATGGACGACCTGAAGGGCGAGATCGCGCGTGGCGTGTACGCATCCGGCTCGCGCATTCCTTCCGAGATGGAGCTCGCGAAGTCTTATGGCGTGGGGCGCGTCACCGTGCGCCGCGCCATCGAGGAGCTGTCGCGCGCGGGGTATCTCAACCGCCAGCAGGGGAGGGGCACGTTTGTGTGCGCGCCCAAACTCAAGCGCAAGATTGTCCAGAAGGGTGACGTTCAGAGCTTTTCTGAGGGTTGCGCTGCCAACGACATGGTGGCCGGAGCACGCCTGGTGTCGCGCACGGTGGTTGCGGCGACGCGCGAGGACGCGGCGTTTTTTGGGGTGGAACCCGGCTGCGAGCTCATCGTTGTCGAGCGCGTGCGCACGGCAGACGGCGTGCCCGTCATGCTCGAGAACAACGCCTTTGTGCTGGCCGACCATCCCTATCTGCAGACGCTTGCCGACAAGGACCTCACGGACAATTCCATCTTTGCGCTCGTTGCCGAGCATTCGGGCCGTGCGCCGCTCAAGTCTGACCCCTGCACCGTGGAGATTGCGCTTGCCGATGCTCAGGCGGCCTCGCTTCTGGAGGTGCCGGTCGGCGAGCCGCTCTTCTATATGGAGGCGTACTTTACCGATGAGGACGAGCGGCCCTTGCTGCTCGGGCGCCAAAAGATCGTGGGCTCGCGCTACGTGTTCGACATCTAACGTCCATAGATAGAACAATATAGAACAAATTTGGTGAAATGACTTCACAGGCGTCATCGTGCGTGCTATATATAGGACAACATAGAACGACTGCAGGTACGAGCTTCCGTCGTTCAAACCGCCACACAAGGAGGGGCATCACCATGAACGCACACGATCTGATTCAGGAAATTATCGAGCGCAAGGGCAAGATTGAGAACGTCTTTTGGATCGCCTGCGGCGGTTCGATGATCGACTTGATGCCGGCCAACGAGCTGCTCAAGCGCGAAGCCACCACGTTTACCTCGACGGTCTACACGGCGCGCGAGTTTTGCCTGATGGCCCCCAAGAGCCTAGGGCCGAAGTCGCTCGTCGTCGCTTGCAGCCACAGCGGCAACACGCAGGAGGTCGTCGACGGTTGCGAGATGGCGCTGGCCGCCGGCGCCGAGGTCGTTGCCCTCACCGACTGCGAGGGCTCAAAGATCGACAGCGGCAAGTGGACCACCTGGGTCTATCCATGGGGCGAAGGCGTGCCGCAGGCCGAGGTACCGCAGGGCATCGGCGCCCTGATGGCTGCCGAGCTGCTCGACCAGCAGGGGGGTTACGAGGCGCTCGCCGACATGTACGCCGGCCTTAAGCAGATGGATGCGCTGCTGCCCGCTGCCCGCGAGAAGGTCAACGCCGAGCTGGGCGATCGCTTTGCCGAGCTCTGCCAGCAGCACAAGTTCTTCTATATTCTGGGATCCGGCCCCAACTTTAGCCAGACCTACGCCATGGCCATCTGCTCGCTCATGGAGATGCAGTGGCAGCACTGCTGCTACATCCACTCCGGCGAGTACTTCCACGGTCCGTTCGAAGCTACCGAGCCCGGCGTGTTCTACTTTGTGCAGCTTGGCGCGGGCGAGTGCCGTCCCATGGAGGAGCGCGCGCTCGCGTTCCTCAACGCGCACACCGATACGGTCATGGTGCTCGATGCGCTCGAGTACGGCGTGGGCGAGGTGCCCGCCAGCGTGCGTTCGTTCCTGGAGCCGATCTTCTTCTATGCGATGAGCTGCGAGCTGCGCGCCGCCCGCGGCAAGGTGTTTGACCACAGCCCCGAGGTCCGTCGCTACATGGGCATCGAACAGTACTAGGTAACGGGAAAAGCATTCACCTTCGATTCGCAAGGGCATTGCGTGAGCCAAAAAGCGGGCCGCGCCGGGGATTTCCGGCGCGGCCCGCTTAGTATCACGCTTAGATTCGCAAGGTTGCGGCAGCCGGCGGCCTACTTCGCGTCGTATGCCTCGGCGTCCCACCAGTCGAGCTGGGCGATATTGTCGCGGATGTGCTGGCAGCTCTTGTGGAAGCCCTCAAGCTCGTACTCGGACAGGTCGAGCGTGTAGACCTCCTCGACGCCCTCGGCGCCGATCACGCACGGCAGGGAGGTGAAGATGCCCTCCTCGCCATACTGGCCGGTCATGAGCGTGGAGGCGGAAAGCACGGCGTGCTCGTTGTGAAGCACAGCAGCGCAGACGCGCGCAGCGGAGTTGGCGACGGCGTACTCGGTGCACTGCTTGCCCTGGTAGGTCACATAGCCGCCCTTACGCGCGAGCTCCTCGACCTCCATGTGGTCGAAGGCGTACTTGTCGGGGTTCTCGGCCTGAAGTTCGTTAAGGCTCTTGCCGGCGATGGTCGCGGCCTTAAAGGCTGCAAGCTGGCTAAAGCCATGCTCGCCGATCATGTAGGCGTCGATAGACTTGGGGCTCACGCCGACCTTCTTGGAGATCTCGGTGCGCAGGCGGGCGGAATCCAGACCGCAGCCCGAGCCGATGATCTTCTTGGGATCGTAGCCGGTTAGGTGCCACAGCTCGGTACACACGACGTCGCAGGGGTTGGAGATGCTCACGAAGATGCCGTCGAAGCCGGCGTCGACGATGCGCTTGGCAAAGGTGCGGGCGGCGTCGGTGGTAAAGAACAGCTCGCCGTCGCGGTTGCCGGCGGCCAGCGCGACCTTGCCGGCGGCGTTGACGATGACGTCGCAGCAGGCAAGCTCCTCGTAGTGGTCGTAGCAGTTGACGATCTTGGTGTTGTACGGGACAAACGAAAGGGAGTCGCGCAGGTCCTGGACCTCGGACGTCACCTTGGCCTCGTTGATATCGCACAGGTACAGCTCATCGGCAATGCCCTGCATAAGCAGGCTGTTGGCGACATGTGCTCCTACGTGGCCCTGGCCGACCACACCGATCTTACGCGTCTGGTACATATACGTATCCTTTCGGCCGAGTTTTTCGCGTCGAACCATTGTAGCTTCCTGCTGTCACTTTGCTAGGCTAAAGCGCCGTAGATTTTTGGGACATGCCTTAATCTCTACTTTTGGAGTGATTTGGGCCGCTGACGGCATCGCTGGGCGATGCGCTCGCGCGGATGGGGCCAGTCGTTGTACCATAGCTGCAACTGACTCGTAAGGAGCATCCATGCCCATTCGCATTCCCGACGCCCTCCCTGCCGCCGCGCAGCTCGAGAGCGAGAACATCTTTGTCATGACCGAGTACCGCGCGCTGCACCAGGACATCCGTCCGCTGCGCGTGCTCATCCTCAACCTCATGCCCACCAAAATCGCCACCGAGACGCAAATCATGCGCAAGCTCTCCAACACGCCGCTGCAGGTGGAGGTGGACCTGCTGCGCACCAAGACGCACGAGGCCACGCACGTGAGCGCCGGCCACCTGGAGACGTTTTACCGCACGTTCGACGACATCCGCGACATCCACTACGACGGCCTGATCATCACGGGCGCGCCGGTGGAGCAGATGCCGTTCGAGGAGGTCGACTACTGGCCCGAGCTCTGCCAGATCATGGATTGGTCTACCACGCACGTACACTCTACGCTGCACATTTGTTGGGGCGCACAGGCCGGGCTGTACCATCATTACGGTATCCAGAAGTACGACCTGCCGGCAAAGGCAAGTGGCGTGTTCGAGCATTATCTGGTGAAGCCGCAAAGCCCGCTGGTCCGCGGCTTCGACGACCGCTTCTATGCCGTGCATTCGCGCAACACCGATGTGCGCCGCGAGGACGTGGAGGCCGAGCCGCAGCTCGAGGTCGTGGCCGTATCCGACGAGGTGGGCCTGTACATCGTCAAGTCGACCGACAGCCGTCGCTTCTTTGTATTTGGTCACCCCGAGTACGATACCGACACGCTGCGCCTGGAGTACGAGCGCGACGTGAAGCGCGGTCTCAACCCTCAGGTGCCGGCGCATTACTTCCCGAACGACGACCCCACCGCCGAGCCGCGTAACGTCTGGCGCAGCCAGGCTCAGCTGTTCTACACCAATTGGCTCAACTACTACGTCTACCAGACCACACCCTACGACCTGGCCCGCGCCGGCGAAGAGCACTAGGCCTGTCGGGAGGTGCGCCAGCCGTTAGGCGCTGATGATGTGGGGTAGCGGCAGGTCGTGGACATCGGTGGGAACGTGATCGACACGCTGCTCGTCAAAGGCGATACCGACGATTTGGCATGCGGGCGAGAGCATGGTCAGGTAGCGGTCGTAGCAGCCGCCGCCGTAGCCCAGGCGCGCGCCGGCGTGGTCGAAGGCTACGAGCGGCACGACGATCATGTTGAGAGCCTCGGCAGGCACAATGGGGAAGCGGACGCTGTCGATGTCCGTGGCCGCAAAGGTACGCGTGGGGTGGGCGATAAACGGGGCCGCGGCCGCGTCTCCAGCCGCGACTGCCCGCATGCACATGCGCTGGCCACAAGCTGCGGCGTCTGTTGCCGAGAGCATGCACGGATAGGCCACGCGCCAGCCGCGTTTGGCGGCAGCCGCGGCAAACGCGGCTGGGTCGACTTCGGAACCCATCGCGGCATAGCGGCAACGGTGTGCGGCGCCGCGGCATCCAAGCGGCCTAGCAGCTCAACCAGCCGCGCACAGATATCAGCAGACTTCGCCGCCCGCAAGTCCAAATCAAGAGCATCGCGCCGAGCAATCACCGCCCGCCGCAACTCAGCCTTGTCCATCCCGGCTTCCTCTCCCAAACCTACCAAAAAGGGACAGGTTTATTTTGGCAGGTTTTATCTGGGCAAATGTCGAAACCACCACAAAGGTGCCTGTCCCCTTTGTGGTGGTTTTGGCCCATGCGTTAACGCTATAACGCCGCGGCGATTGCTTCGGTCACAAACTTATTGAGTGACTCGCCCTTCTTTGCCGCCGCCAGTGCTGCCTGCTTGTGAAGCTCGGAGCCTGTTCTCACATTGAACGAGCCCTTAAAAGCCCGCTCTGGTTCCTTGCCCTTTTCGGCACAAAACTCAAGGTAATCGTCGACGGCGTCGTGGAAGCATTGCTCCACTTCTTCAGCCGTGGAGCCTTCAAATACAATTGCGTCCCTAATGCCGGCGACCATACCTGTTAGTACATGCTGCTCGGCATCGAACTCGACTGGGGCGAAATAGCCCTTGTATGCCAAAACGTTACTCATGACTGCCTCCGACATCCTGCAGAAATCGAACGATGTTTCGAATTGTCCCCGCTGTCAATTCGTCAGATGGATGAGGCGCGTGCATCACGAACATCCTGCCATCTGAGGGCCTGTAGAAGCGAATGCGCGATCCGGATGTCTTGCCTTTGCTGTCCATTTCAAAGCCATATGAGGCCATGACTTTTAAAAAATCGGCATACCGATACGTCGAAGGGCAGCTAAACAGTTGGGCGATGAGTTTATCGGCTCGAGTCATCCCGCCTCACATTCTGCAACTATATTCTAGTTGCAATTTAGATCCGATACAATCACCCATACTATAGAACATGTGTACGTATAGAACAAGTGTTCGAACCACTACAAAGGGGCCTGTTCCCTTTGTAGTGGTTTTGCTTGCTGTGGTTAGCCCATCAGGTCGACTACGTTAAAGCCGGCGTTGCTCTTGGCGATGACGTCTCGGCCGCCAAAGACGCAGGTGGGCGACTCGGCTGCGATGCGCGTTACGTCGGTGCCGAGCGAGCGCAGCTCACCGGGCGTGGCGGCGAGCATCTGGGCGCGACGCTCCTCGCGCGCATGCGGATCGAGCCCGGCCAGGTAGGTCGTGTTGCGGCGCTTGGTGAGCGCATAGGGCTTCACCGGCGCGTCCATGCCGCTCACGCAGCTCACGATAAAGCCCTCAAAGGCGGCCTCGTCGGGCTCAAAGCGGCCAAGCCATGCGCCTGCACGCTCCACGCGCTCAATCGAAGGGTCAATCGCCGGGTCGCGGTAGGTGTAGAACGCCGTCTGGCGCTCGCCGGCTGCGCGGAATCCGCAGCCGTATGCACCGCCCTTCACGCGAATCTCGTTCCACAGGTAATCGTAGGAGAGCGCGTTGGCAGCCACGGCCCAAGTGCCTGTCACGTCAAGCCCCAAGCGACGCGGGTCGCACGCGCTTGCCGCAAAGCAGATGTCGCTGGGGATCACGAAAGCCTCGTGGCGGTCGCACGGCGCCGGCACCACGAGCGCGTCGCGGCCGGCACCATCGCCCGCACCCAGCCCCAGGTCGCCCGCGGCATCCCAGTACGCGTCAAAGTCCTCGTCGCTGCCGGTAAAGCTCGCCATGCAGCCGTCGACCACAAAGATACGACCTGCCAACTCGGCAAGCTTGGCGCGCAGGTCGTCCAGTCGCTCGTCAAAGTGCTCGAGCAGATCGCGCAGGAACAGATAGAAATCAACGCCCGAAAGCTGCTCGCGCACCACGGCCGAAGGCGAGCTGTAGCTCATCGCGCGACCGAGCGCCGCCGAGTGACCGTTGTTGATAAAGCCCTGCTCGAGCCCAATGCGAATCTGCGTGAGCACGTCGCGCACGCGGTCGGCGTCGGCATCGAGCAAAAGCGTGCTCGACCACACCTCGCGCGGCAGGCTCGCCAGCGCATCGATCTTCTCGGACAGGGCGCCGGCGCTCACCAGCAGGTAGGGGCGCACGCCGTTCACGTCGGGCTGGGTCATGACCTCGGTCGTAAAGCTCAAAAAGCCCAGCTTGCTGGCGAGCAAGTTGTCGAGTTCCTCGGCCGAGCGCTCGCTCGTGGGCAGCTGTTTGAGCAGGCGGCAGAGCAGCGTCACATAGGGCAGGTCCTCAACTGCGACGCAACTCAGGTCGAAGTACTGCATGGCGTAGGCCAGGCGGTTGGTGGGAATGTCGTGGCGCAGACAGGGGATGGGCGCAGTCGTGTCCACGACCAGCGGCGGCTCGGGGCGCGCCTCGCCAATGTCGGACACGCGCAGGCGCGGCAGCGTGGCCTTGGCCTCGGGCGTGTCCTCGGCCTCCTGCGCGGCACGCAGCGCGGCTGTGCGCTCGACTACGTCCGCCAGCTCGGCATCGGTCATGGCATCGCGCTTGGCTGCCAGCTCAGCAGCTTCGGCGCCCTCTGCACCCTCGGTGGCGTCTACCGGCACCAGCTCGACCAGCGCCATGTGGTCGTTTTCCAGCACGAGCTCGCGCAGCAGGTCCTCAAAGTAGCTGCCGTCCAGCTCGCCGCGCAGCTCCTCGTACACCGGGCCGTACTTGAGCGCCAACGTCGCGGCGTCGTCATCGTAGAGCCAGGTGCTCAGCGCGTCGCACGCAATGGCCACGCCGTCGGCAATGCCGTAGTCGCGCTGGCGCAGGTCGTATTCGTTGCTGCTGATGATGGCTTCCAGGCGCTCACGCGGAACGCCGTGCTCGCACAGGTCGCGGCAGGCGTCCTGGAACACGCGACGCAGTTCGCGCGCCACGCCGGGCTGCGCGTTCTGCAGCATGATGAGCTCGTAGGGCTGCAGGCTCTCGGCCGCGGTGTAGCTCGCTACGTTGCCGCCCAGGCCGGCGGCAAGAATGGCCTTCTTAACCGGTGCCTCGTTGGAGCCCAGCAGCGCCTCGAACAGAATGTCCGCCGCGATCGTGCGCTTGCGGTCGAGCGCGGATCCCAGCACAAGGCCTAGGCCCACCAGGGCGTTCTCGGGTGTGGTGGCCATCTCGACGCGCTTATACTCGCAGGTCACGGACGCCTGCACGCCCAGCGGATTGGGCGCCAGCGTGGACGGGTCCTCGCCGGCGGCGACGGCTGCGTCCATGCGGCGGCTCGCGGCGCTCGGCTGCGACAGGTAGCGCTCGTCCAAAAAGGCCAGTGCGCGGTCCACGTCCAGGTCGCCATAGAGCGTGATGTAGGAGTTAGAAGGATTGTAGTGGCGCGCGTGCGTATCCAGGAACTGCTCGTAGGTGAGCGCAGGGATCGCACGCGGGTCGCCGCCGCTCTCGTGCGCATAGGCGGTGTCGGGGTAGAGCGCGGCGTTGACGGCGTCGTCCAGCACGCTCATGGGGTCGGACAGCGCGCCCTTCATCTCGTTGAACACCACGCCGTTATAGCGCAGCGTGCCCTCGCGCAGGCTCGCGGAGCTGTCGCCGCCCTCGCCCTCGGCGCCCTCCGGCAGGTCTAGCTCGTAGTGCCAGCCCTCCTGCTCAAAAATGGTGGGCTTGGTATAGATGGCCGGGTTGAACACCGCGTCCAGGTACACGTCCATCAGGTTGTACAGATCCTGCTCGTTGGTGGTGGCGACGGGGTAGATGGTCTTGTCGGGGTAGGTCATGGCGTTGAGGAACGTCTGCATGGAGCTCTTGATCAGGTCGACAAACGGCTCCTTGACGGGAAACTTGGCTGATCCGCACAGCACCGAGTGCTCAAGAATATGGAACACGCCGGTAGAATCGGCCGGCGGCGTCTTAAAGCCAATGGCAAAGGCCTTGTTTTCGTCGTCGCACGCCAGGTACAGCAGGCGAGCGCCCGAGGCGGTGTGGCGCAGCACGTAAGCGTCTGCGTCGAGCTCGGGCACGGTCTCGCGGCGTTCGACGGTAAAGCCGTGGCAGGTGGTTCCGGGCACCAGCAGCGCGGCGGCAGCGGCGCGCGGGTCGGTTGAGGTAGTGGACATATGCAGTCTCCTTTGACGCCCCAACGGGGGCGAATCGAGTCGAATCTCCGAGAGTATACCCATATGGGGCCTTCGACCAATCTGCCGGATGAGCGTGGATTTTCTGGCACACGAGCGTGGAAATTCGGACGTCTGCCGCACGAGCGTGGATTTTCGGACGAAATCGGCCGCCAAAAGCCCAAAAACCGTCCAAATATCCACGCTCGCGCGTCAAGTACGTATCTCTCACCTCACATTCATCTCTACGACGAGGGATGAATGTGAGACAGGTATAAGATAAAAATCAATCGGCTTATCGGATGCATATACCGCCATCAGATTGAAGCTGTATGCGGAAATGGATGGACTCTACACCGCTTACGCAAAATAACCCCTCGTTTGCTAAAACATTATAGGAAATGGCGTGGAGTGCTAAAAAGTTCTAATACAATATAATTCATTTATCTATAGGCTGCTGATTCCTTGTAAAGGTATGGTTGATATGGTTGAGGCAAATAGCGTTATCCCCCTGTACAAACAGATTGTTCGTGCGCTTTCTGATTCAATCGCCAACGGCACGTACCGCCCGGGAGATAAGCTTCCGACCGAGGCGGAGCTTATCGAGCAATTTGGCGTGAGCCGAATAACGGTTCGCTCCGCAATTAAAGAAATGGAAGATGCTGGGCTTGTTGAGAGGGCCCGCGGCAAGGGCACGTTCGTTTCGTCGGACACGCAGATGTATGCCGCGGACGACCGTGAGAGCTTTACCCATTCGTGCCAGCTTGCGGGCAAACAGGCGTCTACCAGGGTTCTCGAAATGGGCTGGGACTTCCCAAGTCTGCGAGACGCGAAGTTCCTGGGCGTAGACGATACCCAAAAGGTATTGCGTAGCCGTCGTCTGCGCCTTGTGGATGGCAAGCCCACGATGCTGGAAACCAATAGCTATTCCGCTGCGCTTTCTTTTTTGGAGCATGAGTCCCTCGATGATTCGCTGATGGCGGTACTCGATCGCCAGGGGATCAAGATGGGTCCCAACACGCGTACGCTCGAGGTCTGCTATGCGAGCGAGCTCGAGGCGGCATACCTTAACGTGGAGCTGGACTCTTCGCTGCTTCTGTTTGTCGATAGACGTTATGCCCCAAGTGGCGAGCCGCTTTTCATCTCCCGTCAGGTGTACTGCACCGAGCGACTGAAATTCTATTTGTAAATTAGCGATAGATTGGTCGATTTACCGACCAATTGTTACCGTTCGCGGATTTGGAAAATAGACACACCACGTAGGGTAGATTGCTAATATACTTTGTTATGACAATATAGTACGTCCTATTGGTATTGGAGAACTATGAATAAGATATTGCTAGCGAGTCATGGTTATCTCGCCCAAGGCATGAAAAGCTCTCTGGAGATTCTGATGGGCACCAACGACCGAATCGAGTGCCTGTGCGCCTATGTCGATGACGATTCAAGGGACGTCGCGGCGTTGATTGATGCATGGATGGAGACGAGGGACCCTGCCGACTCTTGGTTTGTCGTGACTGACATCTTTGGCGGCTCTGTAAACAACGAATTCATTCAGAGGCAGACCGACGGATCGTTTACGTTAATCGCTGGAATGAACTTGCCGCTGCTGGTGGAAATGGTTACACAGATGGACTCCCTGGATGCGGACAAGGCCAAAGCCGCGGTCGAGGGATCGCGTTCGTTTATTCAGCTTTGCGAGGCGGCGGACATGCTTGCCGGCGCCGAGGAAGAAGAGTTCTAGTTAGTTCTGGTTCGAGCCCTAGCTAGGGGCCACACCTGTCATTCCCTTTATCACGTGCGGAGATGATAACGATGATTAAGCTTACGAGAGTTGATTACCGACTGATTCACGGCCAAGTTGCCATGTCCTGGACTCACGCTTTGGATGTAGATTGCATCTTGCTTGCCAGCGATGCTGTGGCAAAAGACGACATGAGGAAGGCGGCCTTGAGGCTCGCCCGCCCCAACGGCGTTAAACTCGTCATCAAGGATGTTGACGCTGCTATCGAGGCGCTCAACAGCGGCGTTACCGACAAGTATTCGCTGTTTATCATCACTGAGACGATTGAAGATGTCTATCGTCTCGCTAAGGGTTGCAAAGACATCAAAGAGATCAATCTGGGCGGAACCCGAAAGACCCCTGAGACCACGCTTCATCCGACCCCTGCGATCTTTGCGACCGAGAAAGATGCCGAGCATATCCAAGAGCTCCTGGGCGATGGCGTGGCCATCGAAATCCGTCAGGTCCCCAATGACGCTAAGGTGTTTGCCAAGGACGTTTTCTAGCCGGAAACACGTTGATGCTCGGCATTTATTGAACCAATGCTCTATGCCTATGCCCGTCGATCATTTGATCGGCGGGCTTTTTATTAAAGAAAAATCAAAAAAAATCTGAAATAGTTCTTGCATAGTTAGTTATATAAAGTATTATAACGTCATGGGATGAATGAAGGGTTCATCCAAGTGAGTTAGGAGTAAGGGATGTTCAATTTCGATGAGCCTCGTTACGAGAAGGTTGTGAGCGATGCCCTCGCTCTCCGTCCTCAGATTGAGGCTGCCGTGGACGAGGTCTGCGAGCAGGGTTATTCCAACATCTTCTTCATCGGCTGCGGCGGCACCTGGGCCCACACGCTCCCGATGAAGTATTGGGTCGAGACCACCACGGCCGACGTCGATGTCCACTGCGAGATCGCCGCAGAGTTCCTCGCCTGCCCGCCCAAGACCTTCAACAAGGATTCTGTCTGCGTCTTCTCCACCCGTACCGGCACCACCCCCGAGATCATTGAGGCCGCCAAGTTCTGCCAGGAGCAGGGCGCCCGCACGCTGATGTATGTCTCCAACGACAACACCCCGGCCACCGAGTACGCCGATTACAAGTTCTTCAGCTTCGCCGAGGACGACGTTCTGTGCGAGGCCATCTACACCTACCAGATCACGCTGGTCGCCCGCTTCCTCAAGAACGCCGGCGCCTTCCCCAAGTACGACACCTTCATGGAAGAGTTCGGCAACATCGCTCCGTACCTCATCAAGGCCAAGGACGCTCAGGACGAGCGCTGCGCCGCCATGGCCGAGGACTTCAAGGACACCGATTACCACATGGTGATTGGCTCCGGCATGCTCTGGGGTGAGGCCTACGACTACGCCATGTGCATCCTCGAGGAGATGCAGTGGATCAAGACCAAGTCCATCCACGCCGCCGAGTTCTTCCACGGCACCATCGAGCTGTGCGAGGAAGGCACGAGCCTCATCATGCTCTACGGCGAGGATGACACCCGTAAGCTCATGGACCGCGTGGACAACTTCACTCACATGCTCGCCGACGAGAAGGGCGTCAACGTCCGCGTGAACAAGTTTGACACCGCCGAGGTCGAGCTGCCGTTCAGCGACCCCGAGTTCCGCAAGATCGTTTCCCCGATGGTCACCTACACCATCACCGAGCGTCTGAGCTGCCATCTCGAGCACGTCCGTAACCACCCGCTCACCACGCGTCGTTACTATCACCAGATGAACTACTAATCCTCTCAAATTGCTGCGGTTGTCTGCAGGCGAGCTGCGCAGAATGCCTCGCCTGCAGACCTGTTTCTGGGGTTGATCGAAATGGTTGTCCAGTATCTTCTAGTTGCACTGGTCGCATTTATTGCGTCCATGGACGAGCAATTATTTGGCATTACGATGCTTGGTCGTCCGCTGTTTACGAGCCTGTTTGTCGGCTTGATTCTTGGCGATGTCCAGCAGGGCGTTATCGTCGGCGCTGCTTTGGAGTCCATGTTCATGGGCGCCATCATGGTCGGCGCGGCGGTTCCTCCCGAGGTCTATGCCTCCGGCGTGCTTGGCTGCGCGTTTGCCGTCATTACGGGTACGGGCACGGCAACTGCCGTCGCGCTCGCCCTTCCCGTCTCCGTCTTCCTTCAGGTGTGGCGCAACTTCTGCTACGCCGTTCCGGGTGCCTTTGCCTGCAAGAAGATTGAGACCGCTCTGGCAAATCGCGATCTTGCCAAGGCGAATCTGTACCATCTGACCATCGTGCCGCTGTCGATTGGCATTCCGTCTGCACTGCTGGTGTTTGGCTCGCTGTTCTTTGGTGCCGACCTTATCAACAATGCGCTCAGCGCGATTCCGCAGTTTGTGATGGACGGCCTCAACGTTGCGTCCGGCGTCATGGTCTGCATCGGCTTCGCTCTTCTTATCAGGACCATGGGCGATAACAAGCTCCTTCCCTGGCTGTTCCTGGGCTTCATTATGGTCATCTACCTCAAGATGGACGTGGTCGGCGTCGCCGCAGCTGCCATTTGCGTCGCGCTGCTCCTGGCCTTCCGCGAGGGCTCGTCCGGTCCGCAGACGGTTGCTGCAGATGAAGAGGAGGACTTCTAATGGCTATCCAGAACACCGACCTCAAAGAGGCCAAGAAGGACGCGATTATGACTCCCGATATGTATCGGAGCATGTTCCTTCGCCAGTTTACGAGCCAGTGCTCGCAGTCGTACGACAAGATGATGGCAATGGGCTTCATGTACACCATTCAGAAGCCCCTGCGAAAGATCTATCCCAACGACGACGATTACTATGCGGCGCTCGATCGCCATACCGAGTTCTTTAACATCACGCCTCATGTGCTTCCGTTTGTAGCCGGCCTAACGGTTTCGATGGAAGAGCAGGCGGCTGCCGATAAGAACTTCGACACGTCCTCGATTAACGCCATGAAGGTCGGCCTTATGGGACCGCTTTCCGGCATCGGTGATTCGTTCTACTGGGGTACGTTCCGCGTGGTTGCCGCCGGCATTGGTATTGGCATCGCTTCGACGGGCAACCCGCTCGGCCCCATCGTGTACGCGCTTATCTACTCCGTGATTAACTTTGCAACGCGTATCGTCGCCGCCCATCTGGGTTACGACTTGGGAACCAAGTTTTTGCAGCAGTCCGAAGAGAGCAACCTTATGTCTCGCATGACGCATGCTGCCGGTGTTCTCGGAATGACCGTTATCGGCGCCATGATTGCGGCACAGGTCTCGCTGTCCACGGCTTTGACCTTTGACGTGGGTGGTTCGGAGATTGTCCTGCAGGATCTGTTCGATTCGATCTTCCCCGGTCTGCTGCCCTTGCTGGCAACGTTCGCTTGCGTTGCCCTCTATAAAAAGGGCGTCAAGACCATTTGGATCATCTTGGGCATCTTCGCAATCTGCATCATCGGAACGGGCTTGGGAGTGTTCGCGGCGGCGTAATGTTGACTGCTATGCTCGCGCGTTGGATAACTAACTGACCGTTTGAAAACGGGGCTCGGCGTAAGGCCGGCCCCGTTTTTTATTTGAGGGATTTTCCGACCGTCCAAAAAATCACACTCGTCCATCACTCACGCATCTCTCATCTCTCATTCGTCACTAATGCGAGAGATAACAGAAAGACGAGAGATAAATATGAGAGATAACAATGCTGCAAGGTGGCTAGGGGATCGAGTCAAAGTTCCCGTATACATGAGTTTACCTGCGCGAACGTGATTTGGTTGAACCGATAACGGCATTTTTGTCTCTCATCTCTCACTCATCTCTAAGCTGAGAGATAAATGAGAGATAGACAGACAGACGGACTGTCGGGGGCATGCATCGCTGTCAGATTAATGCCGCGCGCGGAACAGCTGCACGTTCACCCGCGCCCTGCATCCCGCCATTTCACGCGCTGCACATCGAAACCTCCAGCAAAGCAGTTACAATAGCCCAATGTGCATCGCGCACGACGATGATATCGGCGCCCGCGACTGGGGGAGACAACATGGCAGAGCAACAGATAACGCCGGGGACCAAGCTGCAGGTGGCATTCGACGTGCCCATGGGCCAAAAAACCGACTTCAACATGCTCGCCACGTACAAAGAGAACCTGGACGACGCGTACTTTCTTATGAGCGCGCCCATGCTCGCCGGCAAGCCGCTGCTCATGGACGAAAACCAAAAGCTGCTGCTGCAATACAAAGTGGGCGAGGAAACGTTCGTGCTCGCCGGCTACCCCGAGTCAGTCGAGAAAAAGGGCATCCGCACCTACTGGAAAATGCGCAAAGTCGCCGAGCAGCGCACCTTCGTTAAGCGCCGCGACGAGCGTTTTAAGGTCGCCATGCGCCTGACCTACCAGCGCGACAACGCGCCGACCCCCGAGCCCGAGGACGCCATGACCATCGACGTCTCGGCTGGCGGCCTGGCCGTCTACCTCAACGATTATCCCGACGTGGGCGAGGCCCTGTCCGTGCAAATGCCCACAATCCGCCTGCAGGGAGAGCGCCACGAGCTGCCCGAGCAGCTGGGCATCGTGTGCTGGGTGCGCCGCGCGCCCAAGGGCAGCCTGTACCGCAACGTCTGCGGCCTGCAGTTCCGCTATGCCGACGACATGGAGCGCGAGCTCGTCAAAGAATACGTCGGCTACATCCGCGCCAAATATAAGATCTGATCGCCATGGCACTGTTCAAGCGTAACGACAATAAAGATCAAGCTGCCGAGGATTTGGCTGAGGGCATGGCCGAGGGCATGACTGAGGATTTGACCGAGAGTCAGCCCGAGGACACCCCCAGCACCGACCCCACCTCCCGCAAGCGCTTCGGCAAATCCAAGCCCAAGCCCAAACGCAAGCCCAAGCGCGACCTGCGCGGCGTGGTGCGCATCGAGGAGCTGGAGCAGGCGCTGGCCGACCAGGACCTCGACGACATCGACCCCGACGCGGTTGTATCTATGTATATGCCCAAGCGCCGCATGGAGCGCATCGGCGCGGCGCTGCTGCGCATGGACAAACTGCAAAAGGCCCTCGTGGTACTGGCACTTGCCTTTGGCGTGCTATTCGCCCTGTCGTTTATGCAGGAAAACATGGGCAACTTCACTATCAACCTCAACCGCCTGGAGCTGTTCCGCCGCGGCGTGGCCATTGCCGACAACGGCGACTTTAACAACGCCACTGCGCGCCTGGCCGCCGACGCCTTGGACAACGGCACCAATATCGCTGCCGAGGACCTGCCCGACAATTTGGACGACATCGACGGCAGCCACAACGGCAAAAACTACGTGGCGTACACCTTCTATATCCGCAACGCCGGCAAGACCGACCTGGGCTACAGCGCCAAGCTCAAGGTGGTTAACGCCAGCAAAGGCGTGGAGAAGGCGGCGCGCGTGAGGGTGTATCGCAATGGCGAGCCCACCACCTATGCGGCGGCTGCGGCCGACGGCAACCCCGAGCCCAACACCGAACCATTTGCGTCTAAAGATGTAGTGACGACCATCAGCCACAAGAACTTCCGCGTGGGCGATGTGGACAAGTACACCGTGGTCATTTGGCTGGACGGCGACGACCCGGAGTGCGTGGACAAGATTATCGGCGGCGCGGTGGAGTTCGGTTTCGATTTCGATTCGTCCGAGACTGACGATTCGAGCCTGTTCATTAAGTTTGTGCAGGATATTGCCGACACCCTGACTGGCAACGACCCCATTAGCGCGAGCGGCAACGAGGCGCCCGATTACTACAAGGAGCACAACGTGACCTGGAGTAACCGTCGCAACCAGAAGAACTCGCCCGCAGGGGACGGGGACAAGTAGAACGAACAAGCGCCGGGTCGGAATCGATTTTCTGGCCCGGCGCTTTTGCTATGCAGAGGCGTTGTCTTTGGAGGTAGTGCCGTTGCCGGTGGCGGCATCCAGCAAGAACAGTCGCAGCGCGAGCTTAATCGCGTAACCCGGTTTGACCTGCGCCGGATCTCCCATGCGCTCGCCCAGGTCGCCGCAGTAGCCATAGATGTCGCGGATCAGATCCGCGCCCGAGAGCGTGAACATGTAGCCCGCGTTCGAAAGCGCGTTGGGCGCTGCGGGCAGCCCCGCGGCCGCACAAAAGCTCGCGAGGTCGGGGCCCATGACGGCATCGTAGTCGATCGCGGCGCCACGGTCCTGAGCGACCTGCTCCTGCTCGCGGGTGTACGAAAGCGCCGTCGCCAGTACAAAGCTGGGCGTGGGCGCATTGACGTCGTCGGTGGTGGCGACGAGCTTGCCGGCCGCTTGCGTGACCAGCCAGGCAACTTCGCGCTGACAGCGAACGGCCTTGCGCGTCACCGGCTTAATCGATCCGGTAGAAACGCTTCCCTTGGGTTGATTGGCGGCAGCCATAGAGTCCTCCCGGCAAATAGCCCGCACAAGCAGGCAGAAATTACACGTGCTACATCAGTATAGCGGGTGGGGAAGGGCTAGGGCGAAGCTCGGCGGAGGGCGAATGTGTGCGTTGGCATGGCGCTGCGGTCGCAAGGCTTAAGAGGGGCTTATGACTGCGCGGGAGAGAGATCAAATAAGGTAAACGATGTTCATGTAGCACCGCATATAACCAGAGGTAGACCTATGAATCTGCCGGAATGTAGGCTGCCGAAAACTCATAAGGAAATCGTAAGAATTATGGTATTCTCAATTCCATGTCTAAAGGATGGGCAAGCAACATCCAACACGAAAGCGCGGGCTCCCCTTCCGGGCTTCTCGAGGGTCATCTGGGATGAATGGGGAAAGAAAGGGGTCCGTATGGATACCAAGGCATTAAAGAAGCAGATGGGCGCCGCCATCGCCATGGTGCTGGTAGCAGCCGTAGCACTGGGCTCTGCCACGTTCGCATGGTTTGTGACGAACAATAAGGTCGACGCCACCACGAGCACGATCTCCGCTCAGTCGAACGCCGCGTTTATGACGATTGCGAATGGCACGACGGGTGCGAAAGACACCGATGCCACGTCGGCCACTACTGGGGTTGGCACCAAGTCGCTCTTCCCCGCTACCTATGGCGAGGAAACTGGGGCGAAAAAAGGTATTTGGATGTCCGGTTATGGTGAGGAGCTCAATAATGGCGCCCTTAAGGGCAGTTTGTTCGAGTGCAAGGGCGGAGATGCGGACGCAGGTTCAACTGACGCCGCCATCAAGGGCGGATATGCTCTCGAGCAGGTTTACAATGTCAGCTCAAAGGGCCAGAACCTTTCTAATATTCTTGTCGAAAAGATCGAGGGTATTACCGACACTACTCAAGACCCGAGCCTGAAGAAGGCCCTGCGCGTTCTTGTTACTAGTGCCGATGGAAACAAATGGGAGGTATACGGCCTGAACGCGGCGGGCGATAAATTTGAGAAGAAGCTCGCTTCCGATAATTTTGATTCCTATGGCAACGTTACCGCCAATCAAGATACGGTGCTGAAGGTTTATCTCTACTATGAGGGTAAGGATGCCAACGTAACCACCGAGAATCTTCAGGGCAAAAAACTCACTGCTACCAATGCCGTGACCATTACGTTCACTGCTACTGCGGACAACAAGTAATCGCAACTACGATTTATGGCTTGTGATGGGCAGGCTCCCAGCCCGGGATCCTGCCCTTTTCTTAACGAAGGGAGGCGACGGGCATGCGTGATTCAGTAAAGAGGCTTAAGGTTCAGCTTATCGGGGCGGCGCTGACCGTCGTCGTCTCAGCGGTGGCGCTTTCTGCAACTACCTACGCATGGTTTGTTACGAATAGTAGAGTTCATGCGACTACCAGCACCATTTCCGCTCAAGCGAATGGCATGGTACTCCAAATCGTTGAGGGTGACACGCCCGACCACGGCTCCGACACCTCCACGGTTGCTTCTGCAATCGGTCACGAGATTAGCCCGTCATCGACGAACGATGCCAAAAACTGGTACGTTCCCCAAGGCTGGCAGGGCGTTAAAGTGAGCACCTATCAAAAAGTCGACACATCCATTTCGGGTGGGGCTCCCGGCAAGTACACCATTCAAGGCAACGATTACTATGCATTCACCGCTGCGAATTACACGCTGTATACCGTGGCGAACACGGGTGCTGCCGACGTGTATTTGGACGTGAGCAGCGGCTCGCCCATTACGATTACGCAGCATGGCGGCACGCAGAAATGGTTCGATAAAATCAAAGGCAGCCTGCGCGTCGGCATTGTAATCAACGGCGAGCTGCGCGTTGTCTATGCGCCAACTGCTCCCTCGACAATCGATACGGGTAACGATGTGATTGCCGTTGCAGGGTGGTCGTGCGTCGACTCTAAATCTCTGAGCAAGGTTGTTGCTCCTATATATTTGCACCTTTCTGGCACTGATTTGCTCGATCAAAACGGCAATAACTGGGGTGCCACGAAAGCGGGCGAAGTCTACATTAAGCCGAGCGGCAACGCGCAAAAGATCGCTTCGAGCGTCGATTACAACGGTACGAACATGAAAGTTGTCGTTTGGATGGAAGGCACCGACAGCGATTGCCAGAATATGTCTGGCCTCGATGTGGGCGAAGGAAGCCCGACCTTTGACGTAACGGTCAGCATGGTCGGCATCTTAGCTGATTCAAAGTAGTGTAAACGCTGCTAGCAACTTTGATAAAAGACGAGGGCCAGTTCAGAATCGAACTGGCCCTCGTTTGTTAATGCAAAAAGCGGCTTGGCTACAGCCCGTACACCTCAACCATAGCCTCGCCGATACGGTGAGGCACGCCGGTAACCAGAGCGTTACCCATGCAAAAAGCTCGATGGCCATCGGTCATGCCGGTGTCCGTCCAGCCCTTCGGGAATCCCTGAAGCTGGTCGAGCTCGTCGGGAACGAGACGACGGAAACGACCATCAGGGCATTCGATGACATGCTTAAAGCGACTGGCACCCGTGCCGCCTTCGCCGGTGAGGATGGTGCGGCTCGGCTTGTCGGTGGCATCCGGGAAGCTCATGGCTCCCTCGGAGTACGTGTACGTAAAGCCCGTCTTTTTGTTGGTGCGCTCCTCGCGCTTGCTGCCCTTAAGGTAGCGCCAGTCGGGGAGCTTTTCGTCAGAGATGTAGAACTGTTCCGGAACATTCGCCTCGTCGACAAGCACATCGCCAAGCACACGGCGCTCGCCGTGATAGTCCTCTGCGAAGTCGCAGGTCAGAACGTGGCAGCCCTGCATGACGCCGGCGTTCTTGAACTGCGAGGTCTTTTGACCAACGCCAAAGCGAGTCGAGTTCTCATAAGGGTCGGGCAAGACATCGAGCTCGGCCATTTCGTCGGGATAGATGCCGGGGAAGGCCTTTGCCATAACGCCGTTATGCATGCGATCGGCAAGATCGACCTTGCCGGCGTTCTTCTCGCAGAAGATATAAACGCGCTTGCGGCGCTGGGGGAAACCGTATTCTGCTGAGTTGACTACACGCCATTCAACGGTGTAATCGAGATCGGCGAGGCAGCTCAAGATGATGGCGAAGTCGCGACCGCGCTGAGATGCGGGTGACTTGAGCAAGCGGTCAACATTCTCAAAGAGACCGAAGCGGGGCTTCTTCATCTCCAGGAAGTGATAGATGTCCCACCAAAGGACACCCTTCTTGCCCTCGATACCGTGTGCCTGATTGAGCGGGCGTGCAACAGAGTAATCCTGGCAAGGGAAACCACCGACGACCATTTGCACGTCGGGGATTACAACCTCGCCGGCCTCAGCCTGCTCCAATACCTTATTGATATCTTCGTTGACAACGGAATCTTCGCCAAAGCGGTCCATGTAGCAACGGGCTGCGAACTGACGGGACTTGGTTCCGGGCGGCTCCCACTGGTTGGCCCAAATGGTATGGAAGGGGCCGGCGGGCTTCATGTAAAACTCGGGATGACGCGGGTCGGCATAACCTTCAAGACCCAGACGAAATCCGCCGACGCCCGCAAAAAGCTCGGCAATGTTAATCTCAGACACGTTTCTCCAATCGCTGCTGTGTCCGTTTATGGTGCTCACAACAATAACCGATCGAGCGGACAAGATCAAGACCTCAATTTCATGGAGGAATATGCTGCCCTGAACTACCATGAGGTTAACTGCGACGTTCGGAGGTACCCTATGTCCAAGAAGCACCTCGATTTCAAGCGTATGCTTGACGATACTGATTTTTCTGACCCCTCTAGCATCGAGCGGTATGCTGCCAATCTCGACGGGATGACGTTTCGCGATATCCTCGAGCTCGGTATTGCGCCGGAAGGGGAGAGTGCGCCCAAGGACTTTGGATCCAAGAAGTACAAGGGCGGCATGGGCACTCTTATCGAGGAGCGATACTTTGGCTACAAGGCCAACAGCGATGATCGACCGGATTTTCCCGAAGCGGGTGTTGAGCTCAAGGCGACGTGCTTTGACGTGCTCAAAAATGGGCGCAAATCCGCCGGCGAGCGCCTCGTCCTTACGATGATCCCCTACGACCGTCCCGTTTCGCTCGACTACGATAGCTCGCATCTCAAGACCAAGCTCAGCAATATCCTGCTGATTTACTACGGCCGCGACCGCTCCATCGACAAATATGACCAGCGCATTGAGCGTGCCGTCAGGGTTCGTCTGCCCGAAGAGGACATGAAAATCATTCGCGCCGACTACGAGAAGATCATTTCGTACATTCAGGATGGTCGAGCGGACGAGCTGTCGGAGGGCATGACTACCTATTTGGGCGCCTGCACAAAGGGCGCAACCGAAGCGACGATGTGGGTTGACCAGTATTACGAGTATCTCAATACCGATACGGGCGAGATTGAACACCGTCGCGCGAAGCGTCGGGCCTTTTCGCTCAAACGCTCGTATATGGACTACGTGCTTCATACCTATGTGCTCGGTGCCCCGCGCGTTGGCGAGAGCATCGTTCAGGCAGGCGATGAGTCCATTGATTTCGAAAGCTTCGTTACTGCGCTTGTCGAGCGCCACTATGGTGAAACCGATCGCCAGATTGCAGAGCAGTACGGCCTGGAGTACACGGGAAACAAGGCGCAATGGACAACACTCGTTTATCGCATGCTCGGTATAAAAAATAATGCCGCTGAGGAGTTCGTTAAGGCCGGGATTAACGTCCGCGCTTGTCGCGTTAACAAGAGGGGGCACATCGAGCAGGCAATGTCTTTCCCTCCGTTTGAGTTTAAGCAACTAATCAACGAGGATTGGGAAACGTCTTCCTTTCGTGCGCGCCTTGAGACCAGCCGTTTCTTCTTTGTCGTGTTCCGTGAGGACCACGAGGGGGAGTGGCGCCTTGACCGCTGCCTATTCTGGGCAATGCCGGCAAACGAAATCGAAGGCCCCGCAAAGGCTTGCTGGGATGAGACGCGAAAGGTCATTCGCGAGGGCGTTGAGCTCAATCCGTATCGGGATGCAAGCGGAAAGCTCAAGGTGACCAACAATCTG
The DNA here is from genome assembly GCF_003470325.1 of Collinsella sp. AM24-1. Classification (NCBI taxonomy): domain Bacteria; kingdom Bacillati; phylum Actinomycetota; class Coriobacteriia; order Coriobacteriales; family Coriobacteriaceae; genus Collinsella; species Collinsella sp. AM24-1. The sequence goes on from NZ_QRHM01000012.1 coordinate 49,727, forward strand.
CCCGGTATGGCCGACAATCCAATCGTTCACGTTCGCCCGCATACGTCGAAAGCCGCGTACAGATTCGCCGATGGAACCGAGGTTGGTGATATCGCAAAGAACGCCTACGAGCTGCCGGATGGCCGTTGGATGACCAGGCAATCGTTCTGGTTCAACAAGAGCTATCTGGAGCAGATTTTGGGACTGTAGCTTGCAAGCAGACAACTCATCTACCTGCACATACTCGATTTTCGAGGAATTCCACACTCGATTTCCGAGGATAACTGGACTCGATTTTCGAGTTTTGCCCTGCAGGTAAATTCCCTCGCACAGGGTCTTGTGGAACTGGGTGTGGTGGTCGCGTGCCCAGGTGAAGAGCGCCTGGTCAAAGTTGTCCTGACTGTCGGGGATGCCGTAGACGCCGGCGACTTCCACGCGCACGAACTCCAGCGCGGGCAGCTTGTTGATGGCCGTGAGTGCAAACGGCGACGTGGGCTCCTCGAACAGGTAATGGCTGCCTTGCAGCGCGCCGCAGGCGGTGCAGGTGCTGGAGAGCGATGCGGTCTTGGTGGTGCACGACGTTACGGGCTTGAAGCCGCAGCGCTCGCGCAGGTAGTCGCGGATCTCGGCCGGCACGCAGCCCAGCGCGGGGACGATGGCTATGGCGTTGGCGCGGGTGGTGTCGATCGCGATGTGGCCCGTGTCGTCCATGGAGGGCGCGGCACTGGGCGCAGCCTTGCTGCCCGAGTCCTCGGCTACCCGATACGGAATGCCAAAGGCCGCGACTGTCGTCTGCTCGTGGCACTTCCAGCATTCGCGCTTGCCCAGCACCAGGTAGATGTAGGGCGCGCTGGGGTCGGAGCGATTCACGCCGGGCAGCCACGCGGCAAAGGGCTCGGGGTTGACGCCATCGGGCACGTACCAGATCTTTTTGATCCGGTCCCACTTGGCGCCCAGGGCTTTGGCCTCGTCTTTGTGCAAAAAGGGAACATCGAGCTCGGTGCGCATGGCGGCTCCTTTGTGCGGCTTGCGGTGCATGTGCTCCAAGGATACCCCAGCGGCGGGTGCGTGGTCGCTAAACGAGCATTTCGACCGTCCGAGAAGTCGCGGAGCATTTTGGCGAGGGCGTGCCGTCAAGTAAATGGGCAAGCAAATGGTCAGCTTTTGGTCAGTTGAGCGGCAACCTTGCCAAAAGCTTGACGGATTTGCAGCTAGACGTCGACGAATGAACACTTTGGGCGCGCTGCGGCAAAAAACTGCTGGTCGTTTGCCGAAAACTCGCCAGGGTCGCGAGCCGCCGCCGACGCGCGTGCTATCTTCGCGCCATGGGGTACTTTATCGTTTCACATAACGCTGCGCTGGCACTCTTGGCGCACATCCCGAACCCGCGCTTTGGGGATTCGGAACCAGAGGTCGTGTCGATTGCAGGCGCCTGTGCGCTCTGTGACCAGGAGGCACAGGAGTTTATCGATCGCTATGATCTGGGGATCCAAACGCTGGATTTGCTGGTGCCGTCGCGCGCCGACCGTCGGCGGACCAAGCACGTCGCGACGCACCTGTGCACCAACGAGCTCCCCGCGGGTTCGTTTATCTCGCTGGGCCACTGGATGGGCGACCTGGATGCGTACGTGTGCTCTCCCGAGCTGGCGTTTGTGCAGGCCGCGCACGACGGCGATGCGGCGGCCATCTATGCCGGCTATGCCATGACATCGGACTACCGGCTGGATAACCTTGCGCCCGGTGGGGTGACAAGTAGGGATGGGGGCATGCGCGACGGCAGGCTCACGACGAAGGAGCTCATTGCGGCGTACCTTGACCGGGCGTCAAAGGTGAGAGGCGCCGCCAAGGCGAAGGCGTTGCTTCCGTATGTGGTGGAGGGCTCGCGGTCTCCAAGGGAGTCGGGGCTTTGCATGTTTATGTCGTTGCCTGCACATTGCGGTGGGCTTGCGCTGGGCAAGGCCGAGCTGAACAAGAAATACTTTATCCGCGACGGTTACAACGATGGGCGCAACCGCAAACTGCGCGTGTTGGAGCGCACGCCCGACATAACGCTAACGGCGAAAGCAGAGGTGGGCCTGGATAAAGTAAGGGCAGGCTTGCTGCCCGAAGTGCTTACCGCGCTGGTCGACTACGACAGCGACGCCATCCATGATGGAAGCGAGAAGATCCACAAGGATGCCGAACGCCGCAACGAGCTGCAGATGCTCAATGGGGTCGCGTACTTTACGGTGACGACAGACCAGGCAAACGACTACGACAAGCTCGTTCGCCTGTGCGAACGCATCCGACGGAAGCTGCATCGTCGCAAGCGGCCCATATTTTACAAGCCCATGACTGAGGAAGCGCGATATTTGGCGCGGACGCGCGTCGAGACAAAGCGATTTAAGCTCTGGCAGACCGTTATTGAGGCGCATCAGCATTGGTAAGTGGGCCTTTGGCGGCGGAGGGGGTGCCGCCGTATTGAAGGTGAATGGTTTCCCGTGAAGTGAACGAGTGTTTTTGGACCCCCGAAGCATCCACACTTTTTGGCGCCAAAACCGCAGGATTCTAACGACAAAACCGTAGGAAATGAGCCGCCAAAAGTGTCGATGCTCCGAGGGTTCATTTTGGCTCGTTCACTTCGCGGGAAACCATTCACCTTCGATTTGCGGGGGTCGCCCTGATATGGCTGCGTGGCCCATTCTGGCCTGATCGGGGCGCTCGCTGGGGTTATCTGGGCGACTTTGGGCTTGGCTGGGGTGGCCTCCGGTGTTGTCGAGACCACTTTGGGCTCGCTTGGTGTGGTCGCTGGCGCTGTTGAGGTGGCTTTGGGTGCCGCGACGCCCTCTTGGCTTGGCGGTGTAAAACAAAACAGCTCAGAGGCGAAGCCTCTGAGCTGCGAACATTTGGTGGGCGTTAGAAGATTTGAACTTCTGACCTCTTCCGTGTCAGGGAAGCGCTCTCCCCCTGAGCTAAACGCCCGATCAAGGGTGCGCGAGTGCGCAGGGAATAATATAACGGAGCTCCCGCCCGCTGGCAAGAGCTATTTTTTAAAAAGCGGCAACTTGCGACCCTGTCGGTCCCCGATGTAGCGCGAACAGCACGCGGAAAGTCGCGTTTGTACCCCCGATGAACTGCAAATTCGCGTAAAATAACTCCATTATGGGCAAATGGTGTCCAGGTAGTTTACGATGCGGCATCTGGGGGAGGGACATGTCGGACGCGCGCTCGCTGCGAAAACAGTTCAATCGCATGCTCGCCACGTTGCTGGTTGCCCTTGTTGCTGCCGGAGCCGTAACGTATGCCTGGTACATCTACAACGCCAACCGCCACATCACCGATGTCAAGATGGCCGCCGGCACGGGCGTGACCTTCCTCATCTCCAACGAGTACGACGGCGAATACAAAACCAATGCCGGCCTGAGCTTTACGGGTCTGCTCGATCCCGTCTCGACCGACAACGTGCTCAACGGCTTTCAAAAGGTAACGGGCTTTACCGGCGGAACCACCCAGGACTCGCTCTTTGCCAGCATGTTTGGCGCCGCCGAGCATTCCGACTACTACAAGACTTCCCTGTACCTGGCCACCAACTCGGCTGCGACCGACGTGTACCTGTCGGGCATCGACTTTACCGAGCAGGACCCGGCAAACCCCATCTCCACCGCCCTGCGCGTGGGCCTGGTTACCTATGCTCCGGGGCAGGGCGACACCGTTACGGGACAGTACGTTTTTGAGGTTTCGGGCGAGCACAATCCCCAAGCGCGCTACAACACGCTCGACGGCAAGGATGCCGGCGAGAACGAGCAGAATCACCTGGTGCTCGACAGCACCCGCTCCGATGGAACAACGGTGCATTTTGACCAGCTGACCAGCGCAAACTTCTGCAACTACAACGAAGACACCGGCATCGTGAGCCTCAAGGAAGCCACGACCAAGATCTGCAGCCTGCCCGCCGCTGCCAAGGGCGCCAACCGCAGCACGCCTGTGCGCGTGGATGTGTACGTGTGGCTGGAAGGCTGCGACCCCGACTGCACCAACAACCTGGCTGCTACCAGCTTGCAATCGCTGGCGCTGCGCTTTGCCGGTAAGCGTTCGTAAGGGGCCGGGGCATGAGTACATCGAACATCAAAGACATCCTAAGCTCGCGCCGTCGCATGGTTGCCGCGGCCGCATGGATGTTGGTGCTGGTAGCCGCCCTGAGTGCGGCCACATACGCCTGGTTTAGCAACTCGCGCTTCACCAACGTGACGCCCGTGGCGCACACGGTAAGCGACGAGGGGTCCGACCTGCAGATTGGCCTTTCGGCCAACGGGCCCTGGGACACAACGGCAACGCTTGCCGCCGCCGACAAGACGCTCTATCCCATCTCGACGGCAGACCTTTCCCGCTTTTGGCGCGGCACGTTCCAAAACGCCGCCGGCATCACGACCGACTACGCCGACTGCACCGCGCAGCTGGACGACTACGCCCTTTCGGGCACGCTGTACCTTAAGGGCAGCGATAGCGCGCTCAACGTGTACCTGTATCAGGGCCAGATGAGCGTGACGAACGACCCGCAGCTGCTGGCCGTGCTGCGTCTGGGCCTGGTCATTACAACTCAGTCGGGCACGCAAACGCATATCTTTACCTGCGACGATCTGGGCAACACCTCGGGCGCCACCAGTAGGCGTACCACCGCGCAAGACGGCGTGGCCGTGGCGCCCGGTGCCTCGGGCTGGACCTACACCGCCGATCCCGCACGCGCCATAAGCGCCTACAGCATGGACGGCGCCGGCGACACGCCCACAGCGCGCGCAGGCGCCACGCCCATCTGCACGCTGGCCGCCAACGAGGTGGCAAGCGTTCGCTACGTTGTGTACATGGAAGGCTGCGACGCCCAATGCATCGACGAGGCTCAGGCTCGCGATGTGGTGCTGCAGCTTGCCTTTGCCGCGGCCAAGGCATAAGGGGGGCGAAGCGACATGGAAGACAAGAAGCACATGCCAGCAGATAACCGCAAGGCCAAAACCCAGAGCGCTAGCTCCGCGGCCCCCTCCAGCGCGTCCGTCGATCGCCAGGTCCTCGAGGGCGCCGCCGCCCGCCGTCACGCCCGTCGCGCGCGTGCCTACATCGCGCTCGTTATGGTGGCGCTCGCCGCCACTTTGGGCGCCGCGACCTACGCCTGGTTTACCAGCAACATGAAGGTCAACACCAACTCGGTGAGCGTGCACAGCGACACGTCCAAGCTGGTGCTAGAGCTGGGCGATGCCGATCGCGGCAGCTGGTCGCAGCAGGGCGACGTTTCCCTGACTTCCAGCGCGAATGGCGCCGTGACGCTCTACCCAGTCTCGACCTTTGACCTCAACGGCTTTGCCGCCTGCGCGCAAAACAACTCGGCCGGCGATGCCACGGTATTTGAGCAGGCAAAAGACAATGGCTCCGCGTTCTACCACGGCTGGATCGATCTGCGCCCCACCATTACCGGAACGGGCGCCAGCAAAGTAAAGGGTAAGGTCAGCTTGTATCTGGCCGAATCGCTGGTCCCGCAGGACGCCAACGCCGAGCTGCTGCGCGCAGCCCGTGTGGGCATTAAGATCTCGAGCGGCAACCAGGTACTTGCCGCCAACATCTTTGAGCTCGACAGCTCCGACGGCGGCCATCGCGACGAGCATCCCGCGACCGTCCCCGCGGGCCTGGCAGGCTATACCGAGGGCATGCTTTTGGGCTGGCAAAACGGCCAGCTCGCTTGCGGTACCAACGTGACGCAGGACCCCGCCGCCTTTACGCTGGACACGAGCGAGACGGCCACGCGCCCGCAAAACACGCTTGCCACGCTGGGGCTGGGCCAGACCTATCGTCTGGATATCTATTACTACATCGAGGGCACCGACCCCGATAGCGCCGACTACCTGCATCAAGACCCGGGCACCTTGCACCTGGCGCTCTTTGCGACCTTGGACGGTGAGTAGCCATGACGCGTAAGCAACCCGCCGCCAACTGTACGCCCGCCACCGGCAAGCCCAACGTTCCCGCCCCCGCCGACACCGACCTGCGCCGCAAGCTCACCACCACCGTGGTGCTGGTGCTGTTTGCCCTGGTGGCGATAGCCATGGCAACGTTTGCCTGGTTCTCCATCGCCGATAGCGCCAAGACCAGAATGCTCATGATCGATGCTAACGCCGACGGCTCGCTGCGCTTTGACCTGGACGAGCATGCCGCGTTTGACGAGTACGTGCACAGCTTGGGCTTCGACCAGATCTCGGCACGCATCGCCAGCGAAAAGGGCGTGGACATCGATGCATCCAGGCTCAAGCCCGTCACCACGAGCGATTACCAGACCTTTACCTTCGAGGATGGCTCCACCGCCGATCCCGCGACCGGCGCCTACCTGGAGTTCACGCTGCACTTTATGAGCAGCACGGACCTGCGCGTTCGCCTGACCGGGCAGGACGGCGACGGCGGCGCGTCCGGCACGCGGTTTAGCTCCGACACGCAGGGCATGGCCAGCGCCATGCGCATGAGCTTTACCGCCGACGGCCACACCTGGGTCTACAACCCCAACGGAGGCGGAGGCTCGTCTGGTGCGGCCACCGTCTTTGGGCTCGACTCGGGAGCAGCGAACGCGGCCAGCGACATGTTCGACCTAATAAAAGATACGGACAAGCCGGTAACCGTTCGCATATGGCTCGAGGGAACGGACCCAAATTGCACTAATATGCTAAAGGGAGCTAACTATTCGGTTTCGATGCGCTTTGAGGGCATCGAGGAACAGTAGATACGCACGGCGGCCATCGGGCCGCGCACGACCTAAACAGACACGGTAGTAAGGGACATCATGCAATCTGTCAAAAAAGCCGCATCCATCGCACTGAGCGTCGTCATGTGGATCATCATCCTGGTGGCGGCCCTGTACGCGTTTACCACGCTCGCCACGCGCGAGGACGGCAGCGTCTCGGACATCGCCGGCTTCACCCCGCTCGCCGTACAGTCCGACTCCATGGCGCCCACGTTTAACAAGGGCGACCTCATCGTCATCAAAAAGTGCGACACCTCCAAGCTCGAGGTGGGCGACATCGTGACGTTCCACACCATTATCGACAACGAGTACGCGCTCAACACGCACCGCATCGCCGCCATCGACGAGGTCAACGGCATGCGCAGCTTTACCACCAAGGGCGATAACAACGACGTGGCCGATTCGCACATCATCAGCGACGGCGACATCGTGGGCAAGTACGTGTTCGCGCTGCCGCAGATGGGCAAGGTCATGGACTTCCTGTCCAGCTCCATGGGCTTCCTCATTGTGATCGTGCTGCCCATGCTGCTGTTCTTTATCTACCAGGTGTATCACCTCATCGTGGTGGGCATGAACCTCAAGCGCGCTATGGCCGAGGAGGACCGCCTGGCTGCCGCGGCTGCCATCGTGGACGCCGAGGGCAAGGGCGACACTACCGTCACGACCGATAACGCCGCCGAGCAGCTTGCCCAGGCCGAGGCCAAGCTCGAGGAGGCCCGTCGTCTGAAGGCCGAGGCCGAGGCGGCGATGAACGCGACCAAGCAGGAGGATACCGACGGTGAGTGAGTTTCTGGGATTTGCCTGGGAGCTGCTGGCAAAGGTCGTCTACAACGTCGTTGCCGTTGTGAGCTCCATCCTTAACCTGCTGGTGTTTGGCTGGGTTGAGTACTTCAACATCTTTATGACCTACTTCACCACGTTTGACCTGGTGGGCAAGATCGGCGCGGTCATTCTGTTTGCCATGCTCATCGCGGTCCCCGTGCTGATCGTGGCCGTTCTGATCCACCACTACCGCATCAACCGTCGCCTGCATCGCGACGACACGTCCAACAAGGCGCTCTATCGCGAGATCGGCCGCCTGAACAAGCAGGTGCTCGACCTCATGGACGAGAAGAACAAGCTGCTGGCGCTCAAGGTCAATGCCATGGGCGGCACCAAGCAGATTCCGTACGTGGGCGCCTCGGCCCTGGCCGACGACCATCTGCCCACGGTGGGTAACGTGGTGGGCGCCGCCGCAGGTGCCGCTACGGGTGCCGCTGCGGGCGAGGGCGCCGCGGCGACGGCCGTCATGTCGGGCAACGCGTCGCTCGCGCTCGACGGTGCGGGCGTCAAGGATGCCGCGGCCGCCATGGCCAAGGCGACCGTCGAGGCCAAGACCCTTGCCGAGGAAAAAGAGATCGCCCAAGCCAACCGCTTCCCCAAGCTGTCCCTGGTGGACCTTAAGTACCGCGACTGGGAATCGCCGGTCTACGACGATGCCATCTCGCTGGAGGACTTTGTCGACAGCTTCCGCGCGTTTGCGTGCAGCCAGATGAAGCTCTACTACACGCCCGAGATCATCCGCCGCTTTGTGGCCGGCATGGCCGCCTCCAAGCTGCTGATCCTGGAGGGCATCTCGGGTACCGGTAAGACGTCGCTGCCCTACAGCTTTAGCCGCTACTTGGACAACCCCGCGACCATCGTTTCGGTGCAGCCGAGCTTCCGCGACCGCACCGAGGTGCTGGGCTACTTCAACGAGTTTTCCAAGCGCTTTAACGAGACCGAGTTCCTCCGCGCCGTGTATGAGGCGGGCCTTCGCCAGGACCCGTCCATGATCGTGCTCGACGAGATGAACCTCGCCCGCGTGGAGTACTACTTTGCCGAGATCCTGTCGGTGCTCGAGATGCCCAGCCACGACGAATGGGTGCTCGACCTGGTGCCCACCCAGTGGGCCGCCGACCCCAAGGCCCTGCACGACGGCAAGCTCACCATTCCCGACAGCCTGTGGTTTATCGGCACGGCCAACAACGACGACTCCACCTTTACCATCACGGACAAGGTGTACGACCGCGCAATCCCCATCGAGCTCAACGAGCGCGCCGACGCGTTTGAGTGCGAGCCGCACGAGCGCGTGCACGTGACGGCCGATCACCTGCAGTATCTATTCCAAAAGGCCAAGGTCGAGTATGTGATCGACGAGGAGCTGCTCCAGAAGATGCACAAGCTGGACCAGTACCTGCAGACCCGCTTTAAGCTGGCCTTTGGTAACCGTATCATCAAGCAGATGTACGACTTTATCCCCGTGTACGTGGCGTGCGGCGGCACCGAGCTGGGCGGCATGGACTACATCATCGCCCGCAAGGTGCTCAAGAAGTTTGAGTCCATGAACGTGAGCTTTGTGCGCGACGAGATGAAGGGCCTGATCGAGTACATTGAGAAGACCTTTGGCGAGGGCGGTCTGCCCGATTCCGTCATGTACCTGCAGCGGATCCAGAATTTCTACTAATGTCGTAAGCGCGGGGGGGCGGGG
>NZ_QRHM01000012.1:58984-67399 GCF_003470325.1 Collinsella sp. AM24-1
CGGGGCGACGTGATGTCGCCCCGCCCCTTTCCGATCGATCCAATCTATGGAGTAACCCATGTCCGAGACCATTCAGGACCTCTATACCAGCTTCTCCGAGCAGATGGAGCCCATCCAGGAGGACAGCCGCTACTTCCGCTATCTGTTTGAGATGGCGCAGGCCTCGGGCACCACGATCGAACAGCAGCGCGAGGAGCTCGTCAAGGTGGTGGACGAGGAATGGATCAGCATGATCGAGGACTCGCTCGACGCCATCAACACCATCATCGAAAAGCCGCGCCGCTTTATCACCACCGAGGAAGAGGTGGTGCCGGTCTCGCTCGCTAAAAAGATCAGCGCCGACAGCGTCCGTCATCTGAGCCAGAACACGCAGTTTTTGGCGCCGAGTGAGGACGGCGGCGTTCACCCTACGCGCATCCTCAACGTCAATACCGTCGAGACCTACGACCTGTACGAGAACCGCTTTATCTACCACTTGATTCAGCGCCTGCTGACGTTTGTGGACAAGCGTACCGACGTGATCTTTTGGTCGACGGGCAACGAGATCCGCAACCGCTTTAAGATGCACAGCAAGATCGACGATGCGTACGAGGAGATCGAGTACAACGTCGAGATGACGGTCAAAAACCGTCAGAGCTTTGCCGAGAACGATGCCGACAACATGGACGTCTTTATGCGCATCGACCGCGTGCGCCGCCTGGTCATGGCGCTGCGCGGCGCGTCGTTCTGCCAGATCATGAACGGCTGCAGTGCGGTCCGCAGCCCCATTCAGCGCACCAACCTCATCATGAAGGACCCCAACTACCGCAAGTGCTACCAGCTGTGGCAGTTTATGGAGCGCTACGACAAGGTGGGCTACAACATCGACGTGAAGCAGCAGGCGCTGGCGTTCGATGACGAGTACATGGTGCAGATGTACACCAACCTCATTAACAACTACACCGTCTTTAAGAGCCTGACCGATGACGAGCGCAACCTGCAGGAGCTCGAGAGCGTGCAACACGCGCCGGTGGCGCCCAAGTTTATTAAAGAGATTAAGGAGGTGCAGGTCGATAGTCCCGACCTGCCCGATGTTGAGGTCCGCCGCGTGTTTGTGGAGGAGGTCACGCAGGCCCAGCTCGATGCCGAGCAGGCGCTGGCCGAGGCACGCGAGCAGATCGAGGAGCTGCAGGGGCAGGTCAAGTCTTGGAAGGTGCAGGCGCACGCGTTGACCGACGAGCGCGATGATTTGGCCGACGAGCTGGACGAGGCCAAGACGCGCGAGCTGGCGCTGACGCAACGCGCGCAGATGGCCGAGGCTGATGTTGAGGAGCTGCAAGGTTCGCTGGAGGATGTCGAGGCGGGCAAGAAGGCTGCCGAGGCCGACGCTGTCGAGGCGCGTGAGACCGCGGCGGCGCAGCTTGAGCAGATGCGCGCCGAGGCCGATGCCGAGGTGGCTGCCGCCCGGGCAGACGCGGACGCCAAGGTTGCTGCCGCCGAGCAGGCGGCTTCCGAGCAGGTCGCGCAGGTTAAGAGCGATGCTACTGCGGCCCTGGCCGCCAAGACGGCGGCCGACGCTGCCGAGCTGCAGGCCACCAAGGACACTGCTGCGGCCGAGCTCGCCGCCGTGCGCGAGGCCTCTGCCAAGGAGATGGCCGAGCTGCATGCCAAGTTGGACGCCGCCAAGCTGCAGATCGAGGAAGTGCAGCTGACGGCCGAACGCGATGTCCGTGCCGCGCAGGAGGCTGCCGACGCCGCCGCTGCTGTGGCGGAGCAGAAGCTCGCCGACACCGTCGTCGCGGCCGAGGAGAAGGTTGCCGCCGCCCAGCAGGCCGCCGATGCTGCGATCGACGCCGCCCGTGCTGCCGCCGATTCTGCCGTTGAGCAGGCTACGGTGGATGCCAGCGAGAAGGTCGCCGCTGCCGCTGCCGAGCGCGATGCCGCCGCGCGTGCCGCCGAGGAGGCTCGTGCCGACGCCGACGCGCGTGCCGCCGCAGCCGAGCTCGAGGCAGGGGAGCGTATTGAGCAGGAACTCGCCGCCGCCAAGGCCGCGCACGAGCGCGAGCTCGAGGCCGCCCGCGCGGAGATGCAGCAACGCTTGGACTCGTTGGCACACGAGCTGGAGCAGTCCGAGCGCGATCGCGCCCGCGCCGAGCGCCGTGCCGAGGGCAACAGCCTGTCGCGCTATCTGCTGGCTCGCTTGCGCGGAGAGGCCGCCGAGGGCGATGTCGCCACGACCGTTGAGGGAGATGAGACCGACGTTTCGGCATCTGACGCCACTGACGTCGAGCCTTCCGCAAAGGACGCCGACAAGTGATGAAGCACGTGCTCCGCGTGATCAACGTGTTGGCGACCGTGGCGATCCTGGTCGCCTTTGTGGTGCTGCTGCGCACGGTGTTCACGCCCGCTGGTGAGATCCCCACCATCATGGGCTATGGCTTTATGCGTACGCTGACCGGCTCGATGGAGCCGGCGATTCCCGTGCATTCGTTTATCGTCGTCGATACCGACAACAGCCAGGCCTACCAGGTCGGCGACATCATCACCTTCCATTCGTCCGATGACGCGCTGGAGGGTTCGCTCAACACGCATCGCATCGTTGCCGTGGAGGATGCGGCCGACGGCACGCCGGTTTACCGCACCAAGGGCGATGCCAATCCGGTCGAGGATGCTGCGCCCGTGCCCGCCGCCGACGTGGTGGGGCGCGTGGTCTTTGTCTCGGCGGGGCTGGGCGTGGTGGTCTCGTTGCTCACCAATCCGCTGCTGTTCTTTCCGCTTATCGTGGTGCCGCTGATCGTGCTGCTGGTGCTCGAGATTCGCCATATGGTCAAGACAACGCAAGAGGTGGCATGCGCCGAGGACGAGGCCGCCCTGCGCGCAGCCGTGGAGCAGATTCGCGAAAAGCGCCGTCGCGAGCAGGAGGAGCAGGGCGACGCCGGTGACGAGGGCGATGCCGACGGTGGCCATACCGATGAAAGTGCGGAAGCCGATCCCGGCGCCCCAGGCGATTCCAACCGCTCGGCATAGCTCATCGGGCCTTTCGTCCCTGCAATTTGGACGCTCGCAGATGCTCCGCATCATCTGCTATTTCATACCAATATTCGTGCTACAGTTTGGACGCTTTATTGCCAATTGATTTCGGGGGAGTGGGATGGAACAGGAGCGCTCGGCGCAGTGTGCACGTGAAAGGGCTTCGGTACCGATGACGGCGGCGTCTGATTTTATCGTGCCCGAGGGGACTGACGAGCTGAGCCACAGCACCCGCCGCGCATGGCGCGACCGCCTCAACGACGCCCAGGCGCGCAAGATGGCCCTGGGTACGCTCGCCGCGTTTGCCGGCGGTACGTTTTGGGGTTTTTCTGGCACCAGCGCCAGCTACCTCTTTGACGTGTGCCATATCGAGACGTTTTGGCCGATGAGCGTGCGCCAAGTTATCGCTGGCCTGCTCTTTATGTTCGTTGTGCTCAGAAAAGACCGCGACCGCTTGATCGAGCTGTGGACCACCCCTGCCGATCGCAAGCAGCTTATTCTGTTTACGATCTTTGGTCTGCTGTTCAACCAGCTTTGCTATCTGTCAGCCGTGCGCCTGACCAACGCGGGCACCGCGACCGTCTTCCAGTGCCTGCAGCTGGTGGTCGTCATGGGGTATGCCTGCGTCACCGCGCATCGACTGCCGCGCACGCGCGAGGCTCTTGGCATTTTGCTCGCATTGGGCGGAACGTTTTTGATCGCCACGGGCGGCGACCCCAGTACGCTCAACATCTCGCCGATGGGCCTGCTCTCGGGCCTTTTGTGCGCAGTGGGCGGTGCCTGCATAGCAATCATCCCTGCCGGAATCCTCAACAAATACGGTAGCCCGGTCGTCACGGGCTCGGCCATGCTTTCGGCGGGAATCGTGATGAGTATCTTTACCCAGCCGTGGGCGCATATGCCGGCGCTCGGCCCCTCGGGTGTCGGCGCGCTCGCGATATTTATTGTGGTGGGGTCGTTCTTCGCCTATATGTTCTACATGCAGGGCGTTAAGGAGATTGGCTCGGTGCGCGCGAGCCTCCTTGGAACCATGGAGCCGGTTTCGGCCACCATCACCAGCGCCCTTATGCTGGGAACGGTGTTTTTGCCCACCGACCTGGCGGGCTTTGCCATGATTATCGCGATGGTGTTTTTGACGGTGTAGCTGGCGCCAAGACGGAAAAGGCGTTGTGCCACATTTTCGCCAATTGATGTCCGTGTCTGGAGTTTAGCTGTCGATGCTCAAAATGCCATAAACTAGTAACGTTATGGACTTTTTCATTGCGACTCAATTGCGAGGATTTCTTTATGGCTGGTAATCACTTTAAGGGCAGCGATAGCGGCCGTCCTGCAGTTCCGCCGCGTCCGAACGGGGCTGGTAAGGCCGGCACGCCGGGCGGCGCTGGGCAGGGCGGTTCCGGTAAGCGCGTGTCCCCGGGCGAGACGGCGATGTTTACCGCTCTGTACGAGCAGTCTCAAAAGGCAAAAAAGACCGGCCGTGCAAGAGGGAATGTCTTTGCGGGCGGTGCAACCTCCACGTCGCAGCCGAGCGGGGCCCCTTCGATACCTGCGAACAACGCAGGTGCTGCCAACGCCGCGAATACCGCCGGCAACGTTAATGCCGGCAAGGCCGCCAACAATACTCCCTCTGCCGGTGGCGCGGGGCTTACGGGTAACCTTGGCACGATTTACACCGGCGCCTCCGAGACTGGCACGTTCGCCCGCCTGGATGATAGCGGTGCCCAGTTTGCGGGCTCGGGTTCCAAGGAAGATTATTACGATTTTGGCTTGAACTACGGTAGCGACGCTTCGTCGAGTTCGACCTCTGACGGTCTGGTCCGTCATCGCCATCGCAAGGGCGAGCGCAAAAAGCGTCACACTGGCGCCATTATTGCCGCTGTAGTCGCGGTGCTTCTCGTTGCGCTTGGCGCAAGTGGCTTTATGCTGCTTAACTCGGCAAAGACCGTAAAGAGCGAAGCGAAGGAGGCTGTCGAGATCGTCGGTGGCCTTAAGGACAAGGTCACGTCGGGCGATTTTTCGACGCTGCCTGACGACGCGAAGAAGATCGATGGGCTCTGCGATAGCATGAAGGCGGAGACCTCGAGCCCGCTGTGGACGGTGGCTTCGTTTATCCCGGTGTATGGCAGCGACATCAGTGCGGCCCGCACCATGATTGATGCCCTGTCCGATGTCTCGAGCAACGCGCTGGTTCCCATGGCCGACAACCTTTCGCAGGCCACGCCCGGCAAGCTGTTCCAGGACGGCATGATTAACGTGTCCGCGCTGCAGGCGGTCGCCGATTCGCTTTCCAGCAGCTCGAAGGTATTCAAGAGCGCCAACGAGAAGATCCAGGGTATTGGCGATACTCATATTTCCCAAGTGACCGAGCTGGTCGATAAGGCCAAGGACGGCTTTGCCACCCTCAACGGCGCGGTTGACGCGGCGGAGAAGGTCGCCCCCGTCCTTCCCCAGATGCTCGGTGCCAACGGCCAGACGCGTCATTATCTTGTGCTCGCGATGAGCAATGTCGAGATCCGCGCCTGTGGCGGTTTTCCCGGTTCTCGCGGCGTGATGTCGGTGACTGATGGTAAGCTCGAACTGGGCGATTTTGTCAAAGTCGACATGATGAAAGAGCCTTTGAGCCCGCTTCCCATCACCGATGAAGAAGCAAACTTGTTCACGACCGGATGGGGCCTGACCGGATTCAACACGCTCGGATACACGATGGGTGACGTTACGATGACGCCCGATTATCCGCGTGCGGCTCAGCTTGCCAGCGATATGCAGAAGGCCATTGTCGGAGATGACATCGACGGCGTATTTGCAGTCGATCCGGTATTTTTGCAGTATATGCTCGGCATTGTAGGCGGCACACAGCTTCCTGACGGTACCGTCGTTGATGGAAGCAACGCTGCAAAGGTGCTGCTGCACGATATTTATTGGAATTACCCGGTAGAGGAACAGGACGCCATTTTTGCGGCGGTTGCCGGATCGGCTTTTAACAAGATCGTGGACGAACTGGGCTCCAGCGATATTGCTAAGATTGCTGGAGCCATCGAAAAGGGTGCTTCCGAGGGTCGCATCCTCATGTATTCGAGAAACGATGACGAGGAAAAGGCCGCGAAGGCCCTTGGAATATCGGGCGCCCTCCAAGCCGATACGTCGGAGGCTCCGATCTTGGGCGTCTATGTGAACAACTACAGTTATTCAAAGATGGATTGGTTCCTCGATAAGCGAGTCACCATCGATTCTTCGGTTGAAAATGCCGATGGCTCGACGACGTATCGAGTGACCACCTCGCTCAAGAACACGATGACCCCCCAGGAGAAGGCCGAGATGCCTGGTTATTTCCAGGGCCATAACGGCATTAGCCAGGATATTGATGATGAGGTACTGAGGCTTTATCTCTATGCTCCTGCGGGAGGCAGCATTTCGGACATTAAGACTTCGGGCTCCGGTTCTATCGAGATGAACGAAGCGACGCACGATGGCTTGAAGGTTGCATGGGGCGGTGTCCACATGCTTCTTGGACAAGACATAAAGGTTGAGTACACGGTCACGACTTCGAAGGACTCTGGGCACAAGGAGCTTAAGGTTCGTACCACGCCGACCGCTCAAACGTTCGAACAGGATAAGTAAGATATGAAGTACTTTGGCACCGACGGCTTTCGCGGTGAGGCCAACGTTGGGCTGACGGTAGAGCACGCTTATAAGATTGGCCGTTTTGTGGGCTGGTATTACGGCGCCAACCGCGAGCGCAAGGCGCGCGTCATCGTGGGCAAGGACACCCGTCGCTCGAGCTATATGTTCGAGGCGGCGCTGGTGAGTGGCCTGGTCGCGAGCGGTGCGGACGCCTATATGCTGCACGTGATCCCCACGCCGGGCGTAGCGCATCAGACCGTGGAAGGCTGCTTCGATTGCGGCATCATGATCAGCGCGAGCCACAACCCGTTTTGCGATAACGGCATTAAGCTCGTCAATAGCGACGGTTTTAAGATGGACGAGGACGTACTGGAGCTCATCGAAGACTACATCGATGGCAAGAGCGAGGTACCGCTGGCCACGGGCAACCACATCGGCGCCACGGTGGACTATATGCAGGGCCGCAACCGCTACATCGCTTCGCTCATCGCCAGCGCGAACTTTTCGTTGCAGGGCGTCAAGATCGGTATCGACTGCGCCAACGGCTCGGCTTCCTCGGTGGCCAAGCCGGTGTTTGACGCGCTCGGTGCCGACGTGCGCGTGATCAACGCCGCGCCCGATGGCTTTAACATCAACGTCGACTGCGGCTCCACGCATATGGAGCGCCTGCAGCGCCACGTGGTGGAGCAGGGCCTGGACGTGGGCTTTGCCTATGACGGCGATGCCGATCGCTGCTTGGCCGTTGACGAGCGCGGTCGCGTGGTAGACGGCGACCAGATCCTGTACGTGTGTGGCGTGTATCTGAACAAGCACGGTCGCCTTTCGGGCGGTACCGTGGTGCCGACGATCGCCAGCAACTTTGGTCTGGTCAAGTCGCTGGAGCTTGCCGGACTGAGCGCCGTGACCAGCGGCGTGGGCGACCGTCACGTGTATGCCAAGATGCGCGAGGGCGGCTACAGCCTGGGCGGCGAGCAGACGGGCCATACGATCTTTGGCGATATCGAGCGCACGGGCGACGGCATTATGACCTCGCTGCGCGTGATGGAAGTGATTCGTGCCGAGCGCGAGACGCTCTCGCAGCTCACGGCTCCGTGCAAGCTGCTGCCGCAGGCGCAGGTTGCCGTGCGCGTAGCGGATAAGGACGCCGCGCTCGAGAACATGGGCGTGCAGAACGCCATCGCCGAGGCCGAGACTGCGCTGGCAGGCGAGGGCCGCGTGCTCGTGCGCAAGAGCGGAACCGAGTCGGTTATCCGCGTGCTGGCCGAGGCGCCCGACCAAGCATCCGCCGATGCCGCCATGAAGCGCATTGCCAACGCGCTCGAGGCTTTATAGCTACGCGGTTTTACCAAACCGCGTAGCTGCTCGACGCTGCAAACGGCCCCAAGCGGCAATCTGACGCTCAATTTCAAGGGCGCGACCAGAAGGTCAGCGCCCTTTCATTTCAAGACTTTAGTCTGCTGGCCGCGCAGCGGCCAGCTTTAAACCACCCGCTATGCGGGTGGAGACAAACGGCTTTACAAAGCCACCCCTCCGACCGATATTGACGATTGTTCAGGCCGTCAAGAATTCGAGTCGAAGGGGTGGTCGCCATGGCCCAGAAGGCCTACAGCCTTTCCCACACGAAGTGGATGTGCAAGTACCACATCGTGTTCACGCCGAAGTATAGGCGCAAAGTGATCTACAACCAAATCAGGAGCGACATAGGGGAGATCCTCAGGAAGCTGTGCGAGTACAAGGGGATCGAGATAATCGAGGGGCACCTGATGCCCGACCACGTGCACGTGC
>NZ_QRHM01000012.1:67409-67646 GCF_003470325.1 Collinsella sp. AM24-1
GAAGCTGTGCGAGTACAAGGGGATCGAGATAATCGAGGGGCACCTGATGCCCGACCACGTGCACGTGCTGCTGGCGATCCCGCCGAAGTACAGCGTCGCGAGCGTCATGGGCTACCTGAAGGGGAAGAGCTCGCTGATGATATTCGACAGGCACGCCAGCCTCAAGTACAAGTTCGGCAACAGGAAGTTCTGGGCGGAGGGCCACTGCGTGTCCACCGTCGGCCTGAACGAGGCGAC
>NZ_QRHM01000013.1:0-649 GCF_003470325.1 Collinsella sp. AM24-1
AGTTGCCCTTCCTGCGGCCGGTGGGCGTCCTCTCGTCGAAGGCGAGCCCGTGCCTGAGCAGGAACTTGGAGAGCCGCTGCTTCGCGCGCGAGAGGTCGTCCCTCGCGTCCTCGAGCGCCCTGGTCAGGTCGCGGGCGGCCTCGCACTCGTCGTCGGGGACCCACACCTCGACGACGTTGCCGACCGACAGCATGCGGGCGAGGAACTCGGCGTCGTTGCGGTCGTTCTTCCTGCGCCTGTCCGCGCTGGGCTTGATCATCTTCGAGACGGCGCCGACCACGCAGTCGACCCCGAGGCCGGAGAGCCTCTTCTGCAGGTCGAACCCCGTGACCCCGGATTCGTACACGCACCTGGCCTTTGGGTCCACGGACCGCACCCACTCCGCGACTGCCCCGGCGTCGTAGCCGAAGGTCGCGCAGCGCACCTCCCCGGTCATGACGTCGAGGGAGACTGCCTTTATCGAGCGGGCGTGGACGTCGAGGCCGACGAAGGTGGTAGTATCGAGCATGGGAGCCCCTTCCATGAATGCGGCGTGGCCGCCGCGGCTGAATTAGACACTCACCATTGTCGGCCTAATCCGCGGTCTTTCATGCAGCAGGGGCTCTCAATGTTTTTATGTCCTGCTCATATCGTCTGTGTCGGCACTTGG
>NZ_QRHM01000013.1:659-66172 GCF_003470325.1 Collinsella sp. AM24-1
TATGTCCTGCTCATATCGTCTGTGTCGGCACTTGGGGACAGTCCTTATGTCAAGAGATTGGTGCAAGAGGGATAGGTTGCCTTGCGTCGATTTAAATAGGTTGCGGTGAGATAGTTCTTGAATTGGCCTTATTGAGGACTAAACAGGAACTATCTCACCGCAACTGCGTTGAACGTTTTTTGGCAACTGGTTTACTTGCTCGCGAAGAGCCAGACCAGGATGATCGCTAGAATCACGGCGACGATGCAGACGATGGCACCGGTGAATTTGATGCGTGAGTCGCGGGTGCGCTCTCGTACGTCATCCTCGGTAGCCTCGAGCTGGGCCACTTCGCGCTCGGTTTCGGCGTGTTCGGCCTTATCTCGTGCCAAGGACCCGGCGAGCGATTCAGTGATCTCTGGGTGGTCGTGTACTTCGGTCGCCTGTTCGATGATCGACTGTGCATGTGCGGCATCTGCTTGGGCGTTGGCGATGGTCTGCTCCTGGTCGCGGCGTGCCTTGTCCTCCGCGGCGATCTTCTCGCGCAGTTCGCGCTGACGAGTCGCGGCGGCAGTCTTCGCCGTCTGCAACTCGTCGCGCGCGGCATCGGCTTCGGTCGTCACGGCTTGGTGCGCGCGTTTTGCGTCGGCGATAGGGGCTTGAGCCTGCTCGACGGCCTGCTCGGCTGCGGCAAGTGAATGCTCAAGGTCGGCGGTGATGCGCGGGACATCTTCTTCGGCTTTACGCAGGGCATCTGCCGTGTCGGAAATCTGCATCGAGAGCTCGCTGGTGCGCACCGTATAGTTGGCGGGATTTGCCGAGGGATTGCGTTGCAGCTCGGCATACTCATGACGCAGCGTCTCGAGCTGGGCGCGCGTGGCGTCGACGGTTTGTTGTGCGGCGGCAATGCCGGTGTCTCGCTCTGCCTTCACCTTGTCGCGGATGCGCTTGGAATCCTCAAGACGTCGAACGAGGCGGTTGCCGGTCTCGCGCGAGCTCGCCTCGCGGGCCTCCACGGCATCGAGCGCGGCCTTCAGGCGGAGCTCAGTCGCGTCATCCTCTGTCTTCATTTGTTCGAGCTGACCCTTGAGCTCTGTCGCTTTGGAGGCGTGGGCATCACGGTCAATCTCGGCGGCCGCTGCAGTCTTTTGGGCCGTGGCAATCGCCTGGCGCTGGTCGGCGACGATCTGATCGTAGCGGCCTGCGATATCCTGGCGTGTCTCGAGTTCCTCGGCCTGATCGGCAATGCGCTGCTCAAGTTCGGCCAGGTGGGCGCGGGCATCGGCAAGTGCCTTTTTCGCGGCGTTCATCTCGCGCATGGCCGAGGCACCTTGGGCGATAAAGGTGCCCACGGCGTTCGCAGTGTTCGAGACAGCGGTCCCCAGATCGCGGCTCGCGGCGGGGGAGTGCGGGGCAGTCGGGCGAGCGGTGTCGGCAGCGTCAACATCGGTAGTTTGTGGCGCGGCGATATTGCCGGTGCCGCCTTCGATCACGGAAAAGCCCGCTGCGTGCGGGTCGACTGCGTCGGCGCCGATCGTGGGGTGCTCGAGTTGCAGGAACGAGGGCATGGTGCTGCCCTGGTCGGCAACCGGAGTCTCGCCGGGTACGAAGGTCGAGGCTGCCTCGGCGGCCTCCTCTTCCCCGGCGTCAACGTCAGCGTCGGCCACGGCGTCTTTCATCGCTTTGACGGCATCCATCATGGAGTCCATGACGGCGTCGAGCTCTTCTTCCGAAGAAACCTCGATAGGGCCCGCAGCTTGCGGAGCAGCATCCTGTACAGGGGCGTCGTCCTGAGCGGGCACATCGTCATTTTGCTCGCCTGCATCTTCGGCGCCGGGGGTTTCCGCCGTAGCGCTTTCGTCCAAGATGGGGTCGTCGAGGTCAATATCATCGCAGGTCACAGCGTCAGCATCTGCGGTGACGTCTGCGGAATCATCAATATGCTGTTGAGTCTGGGGGTCCAGCTCGTCTGTCATAGGCATGTGCTCCTCATCGTTGTTTGTCACCCTATGATAAAGTCTCGCGCCGACATCCCGCGCGCTGCAGCAAAGTTTCAAAACGTGTTCGATGGCTCGCGTCGATAGCAAAAACTCGGCCACTTTATCCAGTTTGTACTTGACAATCCCTTCGCCGAAAGACGTTATGCCGTTCGCCTGCCGAGGCCTTTTCTTTTCACTTGAACCCGTTAAAGTTGCATTTCAGCTTTTGTCGCGTTTATTTGGATGCGCGCAGTCGGCGGGTGCGCCCGTCGCGATTTGAAAGGACTTTATATGGGACTTTTCACTGGTAAGACCGTGATCGTCACCGGCGGCGGCAAGGCCACGCTCAAGGACGGCTCCGCTGGCTCCATCGGCTACGGTATCGATATCGCTTTTGCCAAGGAGGGCGCAAACCTCGTCATTACCGGCCGCAACGTTGCCAAGCTCGAGGCCGCCAAGGAATCCCTCGAGGCCGAGTACGGTGTCAAGGTTCTGCCTGTTCAGGCCGATGTCTCGGCTGGTCAGGACAACGAGGCTGTCGTCCAGAACGTCATCGACAAGGCCATTGAGGAGTTCGGCCGCATCGACGCCGTCGTCAACAACGCTCAGGCCAGCGCCTCGGGCGTGACGATCGCCGATCACACCATGGACCAGTTCAACCTCGCCATTTACTCCGGTCTGTATGCCACCTACCTGTACATGCAGAAGGCCTACCCGCACCTGAAGGAGACCAAGGGCTCCGTGGTCAACTTTGCTTCGGGCGCCGGCCTGTTTGGCAACTATGGCCAGTGCAGCTACGCCGCTGCCAAGGAGGGTATCCGCGGTCTGACCCGCGTCGCTGCCAACGAGTGGGGCAAGGACGGCATCAACGTCAATATCGTTTGCCCGCTTGCTTGGACCGCTGCGCTCGAGAACTTCCAGGATGCCTATCCTGAGGCGTTCAAGGCCAACGTCCACATGCCGCCGGCTGGCCACTACGGCGACGTCGAGAAGGAAATCGGCCGCGTTGTCGTTCAGCTCTGCGGTCCCGACTTTAAGTATATGAACGGCGAGACCGTCACCCTCGAGGGTGGCATGGGCCAGCGTCCGTAGGGTTACGCGGTTTTACCAAACCGCGTAACGGGTCGACGCTGCGCGGTCACCAGGGCGACAACTTGTCATTCAAAGAGGGCGGCATGACCAGAAGGTCAATGCCGCCCTCTTTTCATGCCAATTTGTTCGCCCTGGTGACCGCTCGCTGACGTTGTCAAAACATCGGCGTTGCCAAAACATCGGCGTTGGCGTGGCTGGTAAATAGCTCCACTCATCGGGGACGTACTTAAATGAGTGCCCGCAGAATGAAAGTGGATAATCTCCCGTTTTTGGGCTGTGCTTTGGGCAAAAGTGGGAGATTATCCACGCTCATCCGGTAAGCGTCCAAAAATTCACGCTCATTTGCCGTGTCCCTGCCGTATCCTCCTCGCGCCAGTTTCTGTCGAGTCGGTGCTTCTTGCGGGTTGCCCGTATAATGGTTTGCGTATGAACCGCAACCAAGGAGTTCCAGTTTATGGACCAGAACCTTTTTAAATTCGACCTGATTGCCGAGGATCCGACGACGCACGCGCGCGCCGGCGTGCTGCACACCCCGCACGGCGACATCGAGACGCCGATCTTTATGCCCGTGGGCACCAAGGCAAACGTCAAGGGCATTCCTACCGAGACTGTCAAGAAGCTCGGCGCCCAGATCGTGCTCGCCAATACCTATCATCTGTCCATGCGTCCCGGCGAGGATACCATCGCCGAGCTGGGCGGCCTGCACAAGTTCATGAACTGGCACGGCCCCATCCTCACCGACTCGGGCGGTTTCCAGGTCTTCAGCCACAACGATGCCGTCAAGCTCACCGATGAGGGCGTGCGCTTTATTGTCAACGATTACGACGGCCGCCACGTGTTTTGGACGCCCGAGGACAACATGGAAATCGCCATGAAACTCGGCTCCGATATCTGCATGCAGCTCGACCAGTGCCCGGGCTATCCCGCCACGCGCGCCTACGTTGAGCGCGCCGTTGAGCTGTCGAGCATGTGGGCCGAGCGCTGCTATAAGGCGCATACCCGCGATGACCAGGCGCTCTTTGGCATCGTTCAGGGCGGCATGCACCTGGATCTGCGCCTGCGTTCGCTGCGCCATCTGGAGGAGTGCGGCGACTTCCCGGGCTATGGTATCGGTGGCTATTCGGTGGGCGAGGATCACGAGACCATGTTCGAGACCCTGGCGCCGCTCGTGAGCGAGTACATGCCCAAGCATAAGCCGCGCTACCTGATGGGTGTCGGCAACCCCACCACGCTCGTACGCGGCGTGGGCGTGGGCATCGACATGTTCGACTGTGTGCTGCCGACGCGCACCGGTCGCATGGGTACGGCGTTCTCCAGTGAAGGTCGCCTTAACTTCCGTAACGCGCGCTTTGCGCACGACGACGGCCCCATCGACCCCACCTGCACCTGCCCGGTGTGCACGGGCGGCTACAGCCGCGCGCTCATTCGCCACATGGTCACGCAGAAGGAGATGCTCGGCGGCATTTTGCTTTCGATGCACAATATCTACTACCTGCTCAACCTTATGCAGCGTGCCCGCCAGGCCATTATCGAGGGCCGCTACGGCGCATTCGTGAGCGATTGGATGAATAGTCCTGCCGCGGTGGATTACTAAGGGCGACAGACACGCTTGCAGAGCGTGGGCAACGGCAATGGTCGGGCGCCAGCCGGTCGTCACATTCGTTGACACCGGCTGCGCGACCGCTGACCGATAGCTTGCAAGTGCTTGATGCGTCGTGGGTACCATACCGAATAGTTGATGCTCGGGCGGGTGTTTGACGCATAGCGTCGACCCCGCCCGTTTTTCTTTTTCTCGATAGGAGTACCCATGATTAAGAATGAGAACGTCGAGGGCGAGCCTGCCTACGACGAGACGTACCGCCGCGGCCCCGTGGTCATGCGCGGCCCCATGATTCCTAAGGACAACACCTACGCCAACCTGCTGGCGCCCGAGGAGTCGACTGACTGGCTGCACGCCGACCCCTGGCGCGTGCTGCGAATTCAGGCAGAGTTTGTCGATGGCTTTGGCGCACTTGCCGAGCTTGGACCTGCGGTGACTATCTTCGGTAGCGCCCGCACGCCCAAGACCGATCCGCTCTACAAGGCGGCGCGCACCGTCGGGCGCAAGATCGCGCAACGTGGCGTGGCGGTCATCACCGGTGGCGGCCCCGGCATCATGGAAGCGGCCAACAGGGGAGCAGCGAGTGTCAACGGCAAGTCAGTTGGCCTAGGTATTGAATTGCCGCACGAGCACGGGCTCAACAAATATGTGAACCTTGGCATGGACTTCCGTTACTTCTTTGTGCGCAAGACCATGTTCGTCAAATACAGCTCGGGCGCCATCGTATTTCCCGGTGGCTTTGGTACGCTCGACGAGATGTTCGAGGTGCTCACGCTGGTGCAGACGCACAAGGTCAAGCGCATGCCGCTCGTGCTGGTGGGCAGCGAGTCCTGGCAGGGCCTGTTCGACTGGCTCAACGGTCCGGTGATGGACGCCGGCATGATCAGTCCGCTCGATCCGGATCTGGTACACATTACCGACGACCTCAACGAGGCCGTTGACATTGCGCTCAGCGGGCTGATGTAGATCAATCGTGCCCACGCGACATGAATACGCATGGCAATCTGATGTTATCTAACATCAGATTGCCATTTATATTGGGTATACTGGTGTAAAAGACGAGGGCGAGGAGGTCGCAAATGTCTACAGCAACAGTTAAGCCTACGACGGTTCGAATCGAAGAGGGGCTCAAGGAGCAGGCGACTGAGTTCTTGGATTCGGTCGGCCTCAGCCTCAATTCCTATCTCAATCTTGCCGTTCGGCAGCTGGTAAATCAGCGAAAGATTCCTTTTGAGATTGTAGGAAGGGCGGAGGTGCCCAACGAGGTGACGAGGCGCGCCATGGTGATCGCCGAGGCTCATGAGCTGGGGATTTTGCCGGACGATAGCCTGTCATTCAATAACGCTGATGAGCTTATGTCATTCCTCGATGAGGAATAGCGATGTTCGAGATTAAAGTCGAGGCTCAATTAAAGGTGGACTACAAACGAACGATGCGCATGCATCCGCAGCTAAAAAGTGAGTTTAAAGCGGCGGTTGCAGAGCTTGTGGCTCATGGGTCACTTCCGGCGGAGTATGGCGCCCACGAGCTCTCAAACCCGGGCGGAAACTACAACGGCCACATCGATTTCCACCTATCCGATGGCTTGGTCGATGTGGTCGTTCTTTATCTTCCCCATAAGACTAATCCAGTGATTAGGCTGGTGAGAATGGGCACTCATCAGGAACTGTTTCAGGGTTCGCTGGGCTGATCGCCGATTTCTAAGTTGCGGTGGAATAGGGATTGATTTGCGGCTGATAAGCCAAAAACAGTTCCTATTCCACCGCAAGTGGTAAAGGTGCCCCTAGTGGATGGGCTGGTAACGAGGACAGTAGCTGATGGCGATGGCGTCGACGCCTACATGGGTGGCGATGGTGCAGCCGATGGGGCCAGTGCCGGCGTCTACGTAATCCCGGCCTGCGAGCGCCTGGTTAACAAGTTCCTGCTCCTCGGCGGCGCCGGTCGTGAGCACACGCACGCTTGAGCCCGGGTGCTCGTCCAAAAACGCGAGGCAATCTGCCATGGTGTTGGCGACGATGCGCTTGGCGCCGCGGCCCTTTTTGATGGCCTTGATCTCGCCCGATTTCCACTCCGGCGAAACGGCCAGGCGAATGTTGAGCATCTGCGTGAGCTGGCCGGCGAGCTTGGGCGCGCGGCCGTTCTTAACGAGGTTCTCGAGCGTGCGGGGAATCAGCAGCAGGTGGGCGTCGGGCAGGGCCGCGCGGATCTGCGCCTCGGTCTCGTCCAGGCTGCGGCCGTCCTCGCGCATAGCCAGCGCGTACTCCACCAGCAGGCCCTCGGCACCCGAGCCGGTGCGCGAGTCGATGCAGCGCACGTCGAGCTCGTGCGTTTCGGCCGTCAGGCTGGCGTTGGCATAGCAGGCGGACCACTCGCTGCACAGCGAGATGAAGATGGCGCTATCGTGGCCGTCGGCGAGCACGCGGTCAAAGAGCGCCTTGAACTCGCCGGCGCTCGGCTGCGAGGTGTGCGGCAGCTGCTCGGAGCCAGCCATGCGGGCGACGTACTCCTGGGCGGTGATCTGTACCTGGTCGAGCAGGTCCTCGCCCTCGATAATCACATGCAGCGGAATCACGTAAATGCCGAGCTCTTGGGCGCGGGCGGGGGAGATGTCCGACGTGGAGTCGGTTATGATGGCAAAAGACATAATTGCACCTTTCGTTGGGGCGCTTGCGCGCCGCCTTCTGAGAGCAAAGTGCGACAAGTATAGTGGAGTCGTTCCACATTACTAGGTTCAATTGTTGAATAGTCAACAGTTTGAAGTGTCGGTGTGGAAATCATCAACTGGGGAAGAGGAATGCCGATGGAGGCGTTGGAGATAGGCAGACGGCCGGTCGTGCTGTTCGATTTTGACGGCACGGTGGCCGATACGGGCCGGGCGGTGATGACCTCGACGCGCAAGACGCTGGCTGCGCGCGGGTTTTCGGAGGCGCAGATGGGTGATCTGCGCCGCATGATCGGGCCGCCCCTGTGGAAGAGCTTTCACGACTTTTATGGCTTTTCCCGCGAGGAGTCGCTTGTGGTGGCCGATGAGTACCGCGCCTTTTTTGATGAACTGGGACCGGAGGAGTATCCTGTGTTCAATGGGGTCCCCGAGCTGCTGGATGGGTTGGTCGCCCAAGGCAAACGTATGGCCGTGGCGACGTCGCGCATGGAGGCCAAGTGCATCGACATGGTGCGTGAGCTCGGGCTCTCTCAGTTCGAAGCCGTGGTTGGCATGAATCCGCCGCTGGGGCGCGAGACCAAGGCCGATTCGGTCCGCGATGCCCTGGCGGCGCTCGGCGCGACGGCCGACGATGCCGTGATGATCGGCGATCGCTTTAACGATGTGGAGGGCGCGCACGCAATGGGCGTGCCGTGCATCGGCATCTATTCGGGCGCGGCGGCGCCGGGCGAGCACGAGGCGGCGGGTGCCGATGCGGTGGTGCACTCGGTGGCCGAGCTTGCTAAACTTTTCGCTATCTAATGACGTAATGTGAGGGGCGAGCGCGCTCGCCGCTCATTGGTAAGGAGGTCGTCCATGAATCAGGTGGAGCAGAGCGTTGCCGAATATGTCGACGAGGTCTGGGAAGATGTCGTCGCCGATATCGAGCAGCTGGTGAGCTATCCGTCTGTGGCCGTTGCTGCCGATGCGGAGCCCGGTGCGCCGTTTGGCCGCCCGGTTCGTGATGCGCTCGATTGCGCGCTCGGCATTGCGCAAAAGCTCGGCTACCAGACGAGCGATGACGAGGGCTTTGTGGGCATCGCCGATATTCCGGGCCGCGGCGATAAGCAGCTCGCGACTATCTGCCATGTGGACGTGGTGCCTGCCGGCCCCGGCTGGAATACCGACCCATTTGCGATGGAGCGTCGCGAGGGCTGGCTGCTCGGCCGCGGCGTGATCGACGACAAGGGCCCGGCGGTGCTGTCGCTCTACGCTGGCGCTTATCTGCTCAAACGCGGCATTGTGCCGCGCTATACCTTCCGCGCGCTGCTGGGCTGCGATGAGGAAGTGGGCATGTCCGACGTTCACCATTATCTGGAGAACCACGCAGACCCCGACTTTCTGTTTACGCCCGATGCCGAGTTCCCGGTCTGCAATGCCGAGAAGGGCCAGTTTGGGGCGACATTTGTGAGCTCCAAGATCGACGGCGGCCGTATTGTGTCCTGGAGCGGTGCCGAGGCGAGCAACGCCATTCCGTCGCAGTCTATCTGCGAGCTTGCGATTGACGCCGATGAGCTGCCGGCACCGGTCGAGAACGCCGACCGCCTGGAGATCACAGCACTCGACAACGGACATGCCCAGATTTTCGCCCACGGCATTGGCGGTCATGCCTCGATGCCCGAGGGAACGATCAATGCCGTCGGCCTCATCGTGGCGTATCTGCGCGAGGCCGAGGATGCGTTTGGCGCCCGTGACGAGCGCCTGTTGACGCCTGCGGAGCACGAGTTTGTCAAGTTTTTGGCTTTTGTGCATGCGGACGCCTATGGTCGCGGCCTGGGAATCGATGCGACGAGCCCGGCGTTTGGCCCGCTCACGTGCAGCCCCGGCGTGATCCGCGTGGCGGGTGGTCACATTGAGCAGGTCATCGACGTGCGCTTCCCCGACAGCACGAGTGCCGATACCATCCGCGAGCAGCTCGAGCCGCTCGTGGGCCGCTTTGACGTGACGTGCCGTGTGGGTCGTGCCAAGGTGCCGTTCTCGGTGTCTGCCGACGACCCGGCCGTGAAGGCGCTGATTGACACCTATAACGAGTTTACGGGTAAGCATGCCGAGCCTTTTGCCATGGGCGGTGGCACCTACGCGCGAAACTTTGCGCGCGCCGTCTCGTTTGGCCCCGAGGAGACCGGCCTGGAGCTGCCCGCATGGGGCGGCCAGATGCACGGCCCCAATGAGTGCGCCAACGAGGAACAGCTCAAGCAGGCGCTCAAGATCTACATCGTGGCAATCTTACGTTTGAACGAGCTTGAGCTTTAAGGCTGCAGCGTTTTAACAACTTAGCACCCCTTTCGTCCGGGCTTTTTAAGTTGCGGTGGAATAGTTCCTAGAATGGGCCATTTGATGGCCAAGCAGGAACTATTTCACCGCAACTTTGTTTTTATTGGTGTAAAAGGCGGGTCATGCTTGGTGGCGGGTTTGTTATTCGTTTGTAAAGCCGAGCCGCGCTTGCGGTAAGGGTCTATCAGATGCCCGTAAAAAACCGCAGTTGGCGCGGGCGCTGCCCGGTCGGGGCCGTATCTTTCCAAACAGCAAAGCGGGCAGGGTGCCCGCGAGTCGCATGTATGAAAGGAAGATCATGCTCGATCAGGCTTATTCTCGTCGTCAGTTCCTCGGCCTCGCTGGTGGTCTTGCCAGCATCGTCGGTCTCGGTCTCGTTGGTTGCGGTGGCTCCAACGCCGCCAACACCGCTGCTGAGGGCAGTGCCGCTGCTGCCGAGTCCGTCTCGGGCGAGGTGACCTACGACGGCGCTTCTTCGTTCCAGGCTCTCGTCGAGGCTGCTGCCGAGAAGTTCATGGATGCCAACCCGGACGTCTCCGTCTCCGGTTCGGGTAACGGTTCGGGCAAGGGCCTGACCGCTGTCGCCGCCGGCACCGTCACCATCGGTAACTCCGACGTCTTCGCCGAGACCAAGCTCGAGGCCGACCAGGTCAAGAACCTCGTCGACCACGAGGTCGCCGTCGTGGGCATGGGCCCCGTCGTCTCCAAGAACGTGACAGTCGACGACCTGACCCTCGAGCAGCTCAAGGGCATCTTCTCCGGCCAGATCACCAACTGGAAGGAGGTCGGCGGCGACGACGCCACCATCGTCGTCCTCAACCGCAAGGCCGGCTCCGGTACCCGCGCCACCTTCGAGGCCGCCGTCTTTGGCGACGAGGCCGTCGACTTTAAGGGCGACGCCGAGCTCGACAAGTCCGGCGACGTCCAGACCCAGATGGGCAGCACCGACAACGCCATCTCCTACCTCGACTTCTCGCACTTCGATGACTCCAAGTTTAACGCCATCAAGGTCGAGGGCGTGGAGCCCAAGAGCGCAAACGTCACCGACGACTCCTTTAAGATCTGGGCGACCGAGCACATGTACTGCGCTAAGGACGCTGACGACGCCACCAAGGCCTTCCTGGAGTTCATGCTTTCCGACGACGTCCAGGGCAAGCTCGTCGAGGAGCAGGGCTTCATCCCCGTCTCTGCCATGAAGGTCGTCAAGGACGCCAGCGGCAAGGTCTCCGCTAAATAAGTAATCGCCCCCGGAAAGGTTTGCAATGGCAAAACAGCTGCCAAAGCGCGACCTTGAGAACGTGGGCCTGGGCGTCACGGGCGCGTGCGTAGCGCTCGTGACGCTTGTCGTTGCCGCGCTCATCTTTATGGTCGCCCAAAAGGGCCTCTCGGCTTTTGTCAAGGACGGCGTCTCGGTCATCGAGTTTTTTACCGGCACCAAGTGGGACCTGGCCAACACGGCTGATAACGGCCTGCCTTATACCGGCGCCCTGCCCCTGATCATCACCTCGTTTTCGGTCATGGTGCTCTCCACGCTCATCGCGCTGCCCATCGCCATCGGCTCTGCCATCTTTGCGGTCGAGATCCAACCCAAATTTGGTTCCAAGATCTTTCAGCCGCTTATTGAGCTTTTGACCGGTATTCCCTCGGTCGTCTTTGGCCTGATCGGCTTCCACGTGGTCGTCGGCCTTATGAAGAGCGTTTTCCACGTGAGCACGGGCCTGGGCATCCTGCCCGGCGCCATCGTCCTGGCTGTTATGATCCTGCCGACGATGACCACGCTTTCGGTCGACGGCCTGCGCGCCGTGCCCGATAGCTACCGTCAGGGTTCGCTCGCGCTGGGCTACACTCGCTGGCAGACCATCTGGCACGTGGTACTCAAGTCCGCCATGCCGTCGCTCATGACCGCAGTCATCCTTGGCATGACCCGCGCCTTTGGCGAGACGCTCGCCGTGCGCATGGTCATTGGCGGCATCGAGGCCATGCCGACGTCGCTGCTGTCGCCGGCGTCTACCATCACCACCACGCTCACCACGTCCATGGCGGTCTATGCCGAGGGCTCGGCCCAGGACGACGTCCTGTGGGCGCTCGGCCTGCTGCTGATGGGCATGAGCCTCATCTTTATCCTGATCATCCATCTCATTGGCCGCAAGGGGGCGAAGGCTCGTGGCTAGCACGCGCATCCATATCGACGAGGCGAGACTCGGGCGTGTCCAAAGGCAAGACCGTATCGCCACGGGCGTGCTGACGGCGATTGTCGCCATCGTCATGCTTATCGTCGTCTCCATGGTGGCCTACATCCTGTTCGAGGGCATCTCGACGCTGTTCCAGCCGGGCTTTCTCACGCAGCCCGCACGCGCCAACGGAACGCAGGGCGGCGTGCTCTACCAGCTGTTCGACTCGTTCTATCTGCTGCTGATTACCCTGATAATCTCAGTGCCCATCAGCCTGGGCGGCGCGGTCTTCCTAGTTGAATACGCGCCCGACGGTCCCATTCGCGACATCGCCTCGACCGCCATCGAGACGTTGTCTTCGCTGCCCTCCATCGTCGTCGGCATGTTCGGCTTTCTGGTGTTCTCGGTGCAGCTGGGCTGGAAGTACTCCATCATCTCCGGCGCCGTCGCGCTCACCATGTTCAACATCCCCATCCTGGTGCGCGTGATTCAGCAGGCGCTCGAGGACGTGCCGCAGGCCCAGCGCGATGCGTGCCTGGCCATGGGCCTCACTCGCTGGGAGGCCACACTGCACATCCTGATTCCCGAGGCCATGCCCGCCATCGTGACCGGCATCGTGCTTTCGGCCGGCCGTGTCTTTGGCGAGGCCGCGGCGCTGCTCTTTACCTCGGGCATGAGCTCGCCGGTCCGCCTCAACTTCTTGAGCTTTAACCTGTCGAGCCCCACCTGCGCCTGGAACGTGTTCCGTCCCGGCGAGTCGCTGGCCGTGCACATCTACAAGATCTATGGCGAGGGCAGCCCCGAGGCCCAGCAGATCGTCTGGGGCACCGCGGCACTGCTGATGATTTGCGTGCTGCTGTTTAACGTAGTCGCCCGTATCGTGGGCAAGCAACTGGCAAGGAAGATGACGGCCGAATGAGCGATATGAATGCAACGCCCGCAACCGAGGCGGCCACGTCCGACACCCCCCAGGACTTTCTGTCGAGCGTGGGGGAGAGCGAGAGGCGCGTGCGCGTGAGCGGCAAGGCCGTGAGCGACGAGGTCGTGCTCTCCGCCAAGGACGTCAACGTGTACTATGGCGACCACCATGCGCTGCACAATACGTCGCTCGACTTCCACAAGGGTGAGATCACGGCGCTCATCGGGCCTTCGGGCTGCGGCAAGTCGACCTTCTTGCGTAGCCTCAACCTGATGAATCGCGAGATTCGCCGCTGTCGCGTGGAGGGCGAGATCAACTACCGCGGGCGCAACGTGAACACCAAGACCGAGAACACGTACGAGCTGCGTCGCTCCATCGGCATGGTGTTCCAGCAGCCAAACCCCTTCCGCAAGTCCATTCGCGACAACATCACCTTTGCGCCCAAGCGCCACGGCATCACCGACCGTGACGAGCTCGACCGCATGGTCGAGGAAAGTCTGCGCGGTGCCGCGCTGTGGGACGAGGTCAAAGACAAGCTCGACAAGAGCGCCTACGCGCTTTCGGGCGGTCAGCAGCAGCGTCTGTGCATTGCGCGCACGCTGGCGCTCAACCCCGACGTAATCCTGTTTGACGAGCCCTGCTCGGCGCTCGACCCCATCTCGACGCTGGCGATCGAGGACCTCATGTCGTCGATCGTGGCCGACCGCGCCATCGTCATCGTGACGCACAACATGGAGCAGGCGTCGCGCGTGTCCAACCGCACGGCGTTTTTCTACATGGGCGATATGGTCGAGTACGACGAGACCGACGAGATTTTCCAACGGCCCAAGGATAAGCGGCTGAATGATTACCTCACCGGCATGTTCTCCTAGTCCGGGACATGCTTGAGGCCCGCGGCGGCCACGGTTGCCGCGGGACTGATTGGAGAGGCGGGTCATCTCTTGCGGGAGATGGCCCGCCTTTTTGTGTCGTGTGCTGGTGCGCTTGCCCAAAACCACCACGAAGGCGCCCGTCCCCTTTGTGGTGGTTTTCGCTATCATGGACAACGTTGAATCTCTACGAAGGAGCAGGGCATATGGCGATTCTTTTGGGATGCGATTCCGTCAGCCTAGAGTTTCCCACCAAGCATATTTTCGATAGCGTGACGCTCGGCGTGGGCGAGGGCGCCCGCATTGGTATTGTCGGTAAAAACGGCGACGGCAAGTCGACGCTGCTGAGCGTGCTCGCCGGCACGCTGGAGCCCGATGACGGACGCGTGACGCACCGCCGCGGCACCACGATCGGTCTACTCGGCCAAAAGGATCAGCTTGTCGACACCGATACCGTGCATCATGCCGTTGTGGGCGACACGCCCGAGTATGAGTGGGCGTCGAGTCCGCGTACGCGCCAGATTCTGGCCGGTCTTATTAGCGATGTGCCCTGGGAGGGCATGGTGGGCGAGCTCTCGGGCGGTCAGCGCCGTCGCGTGGACCTCGCGCGCCTGCTGATTGGCGACTACGATGTGCTCATGCTCGACGAGCCCACCAACCACCTGGACATGCGCACCATCAACTGGCTTGCGCGTCACTTAAAGGCCCGCTGGCAGCGCGGCCAGGGCGCCATGCTCGTGGTCACGCACGACCGCTGGTTCTTGGACGAGGTCTGCACCAGCATGTGGGAGGTCCACGACGGCCAGGTCGATCCCTTCGAGGGCGGCTACTCGGCATATATCCTGCAGCGCGTGGAGCGCGACCGCATGGCCGCCGTTACCGAGGAGCGCCGTCGCAACATGGCGCGCAAGGAGCTCGCGTGGCTGAGCCGCGGCGCCCAGGCGCGTTCCACCAAGCCCAAGTTTCGCGTTGAGGCTGCTCGCGAGCTGATCGCCGACGTACCGCCCGTGCGTGACGAGCTGGAGCTCAAGCGCCTTGCCGTGAGCCGCCTAGGCAAGCAAGTCATCGATGTCATCGACGTGGATGCCGGCTATGCGGATACCGATGGTGCGCCCAAGCAGGTGCTCACCGATGTGACCTGGCTCATCGGCGCGGGCGACCGCTATGGTCTTTTGGGCGAGAACGGCGCCGGCAAGTCGACCTTGCTCGACGTGATTCAGGGCAAGATTGAGCCCACGCGCGGCCGTGTGAAGATTGGCCAGACGGTGCGCTTTGGCGTTCTGTCGCAGCAGCTCGAGGAACTCGAGCCCTACATGGGTGACACGATCCGCGAGGTGCTCGGCAACTATAAGAAGTACTACGTCATCGACGGCAAGGAGACTTCGCCCGAGAAACTTTGCGAGCGCCTGGGCTTTACGACACAGCAGCTCTGGAGTCGCATCGGCGATCTTTCGGGCGGCCAGCGCCGTCGCCTGTCGCTGCTGCTGACGATCCTGGACGAGCCCAACGTGCTTATCCTGGACGAGCCCGGCAACGACCTGGATACCGATATGCTGGCGATTGTCGAGGACCTGCTCGACGGCTGGCCCGGCACGCTGATCCTGGTGACGCACGACCGCTTCTTGATGGAGCGCGTGACCGACCAGCAGTGGGCGCTGCTCGACGGCCACCTGACGCATATGCCCGGCGGCGTGGACCAGTACCTGCGCCTGTGCAACGCTACTGCCGAGGGCGAGCCCGTGGGCGCACCGAGTGCCAAGACCGGCACGTTCGACACCGGCGCCGCAGCGGTTGCGGCCGAAAAGCCCAAGACGAGCGGGCAGCCCAACGGTCTTTCCAACGCCGAGCGTCAGAAGCTCCGCCGCGAGGTGAGCTCGCTCGAGCGCAAGATGGAGACGCAGCGCGCTCGCGTGGAGGAGGCCGAGGCTGCGATGGCTCAGGTCGATCCCACCAACTACACGGCGCTGGGCGAGCAGCAGGCAAAGATCGACGAGGCCCACGCCGCCATGGACGAGCTGGAGATGGCATGGCTCGAGGCGAGCGAAAAGCTCGAGGGCGAGGAGTAGACGAGGATGATCAAAGCCGCGTTTTTCGATATCGACGGCACGCTGCTGAGCTTTAAGACGCACCGGATTCCGGCGTCGGCGCAGCGGGTGCTCGATAGCTTTCACGAGCAGGGGATCGCATGCGTGATTGCTACGGGTCGCCCGACCTACCAGATGCCCGATTGGCTGTTCGACTTGGGTTGGGATGCGTACATTACGCTTTCGGGCCAGCACTGCTTTGATGCCGAGGGGGTTTACCGCAGCTGTCCGATTGACCCGGACGACGTTGCGGTGATCGTGGGCCAGGTGGCCGAGGGGCGCTACGACTCGCTGTGCATGCAGGGCGAGAATTCGTTTGTGAACCGCCTGTCCGAGCGCGTGGTGACGGCTGGCAGTAACGCGGGGATTGTCTACCATGAGGAGCCGTTTGAGCACGCCTTTGACGCGCCGGTCTACCAGTTTTGCGCCTTTGTTGATCCGGCCGACGAGCATATCGTGACCGATTCCGTGTCGCATTCGCTCACTACGCGCTGGTGCGATCTGTTCTGCGATATTATTCCCGCTAACGGCGGCAAGGACCTGGGCGTGGCGGCGACGCTGGAGCGCTTGGGTATCGACGCGAGCGAGGCGATCGCCTTTGGCGACGGCGAGAACGACCTGTCGATGTTCTCGGCCGTGGGCACAAGTGTGGCCATGGGCAACGCGCAGGATACCGTGAAGGCCGCGGCGACCTACGTTACGACCGCCGTAGACGACGACGGCATTTACAACGCCGCCAAGCACTTTGGGCTACTGTAGCTGCGGCCGGCACTTAGGGACGTTCCTTTTCTGCCGGCAGCTGGGGACACTCCTTGCGGGGCGTCCCCATTTTGTTTTCGTCCCGCATGTTTTGTGAAACACGGCTAACTTTTAGGCAAAGTAGTAAGACATGGGCAACTTTTGCGGTAAAGTAAATCAAGCAAAAGTATCCAAAGGCTAACTAGCAATCATCGCGAAAGGCGGCCCATGGCCCTACGTGAATCCGGAGAAGACTATCTCGAATCGATCTACGTCCTATCGGAACGTCAGGGCATCGTGCGCTCGATCGACGTTGCCGAATACTTGGGCGTAACCAAAGCAAGCGTCTCTAAAGCCATGGCGGCCTTGGAGAGCACCGGCTACGTGGAGATGGGCAAACGCGACGTGCATCTGACGGAACGCGGTCTTGAGGTTGCCCGTCAAATGTGGGAGCGCCACTGCTTTTTTGTAGGTCTGCTAGAGGACGCAGGCGTAACGCCCGAGGTCGCGTCGCAAGAGGGCTGCCACATGGAGCACTGCCTGAGCGAGGAGAGCTTCGAGAAGCTAAGATCGATGCTGAGACGGGAAGATGTAGCGGGTCCAACAACAGAAGCCTAACTGACCAACAGTAGCGCGGAGTTCACGCAAAGCGCGAACCAGCGACCGGGACCAGCGGCCCTTTCGGCCAAGTCCATTTCAGCAAAGGAACCCCGCCAGCAAGCGATGCCCAAGAACCGCCAGCTGTGTCAATGCAGGCCGGGGCCGGGCTTGGTTTTGAAAACACTCCGCAGCGCGAGGCCCGCCTTTCCGTTGCTCCGCAGGAGCAAGAAAGACGGGCCTCATGCGCGAGGACGTTTTCAAAACCAAGCCCGGCCCCGGCCGGAGGGACCACGAGCGCTACAGGTTCTTGACACCCATCGCGCGCATGGCGTTCAGGATGGCGATGATCGCCACGCCTACGTCGCCAAAGACGGCAAGCCACATATTGGCGATACCCAGCGCTGCCAGCACAAGGATCAGCAGCTTAATGCCCAGCGCAAAGATTATGTTCTGCCAAACAATCGACATGGTCTTGCGCGCCACGCGGATCGCGCGGGAAATGTTGGACGGCTTGTCGTCCATCAGCACCACGTCGGCGGCCTCGATCGCGGCGTCGGAGCCCATGGCGCCCATGGCAATGCCCACATCGGCGCGCGTAAGCACAGGCGCGTCGTTGATACCGTCGCCGACAAAGGCGAGCTTGCCCTTGCCACTTTCGGCCGCGAGTAGTGCCTCAACGCGCTCGACCTTGTCGCCCGGCAGGAGCTGCGCGTGGAACTCGTCGAGACCGAGTTGCTTGGCCACAGACGCTGCAACCTCCTCGCGGTCGCCCGTGAGCATGACGGTGCGGTTGATACCGGCGGCATGCAGGTCGCGAATCGTTTGCTCCGCATCGGCCTTAACGGTGTCTGCAATCACGATGTGGCCGGCGTACACGCCGTCAACGAGCACGTGGAGGATCGTGCCGACAACCTCACAGTCCGGTGCTTCAACGCCGGCCGCGGCGAGCATCTTGGCGTTGCCAACGACGACGTGCTTGCCGTCGATGGTTGCCGTCACGCCGTGGCCCGCGTCGTTGGCGGAGTCGCTCACGCGCTTGGGGTCGACCTCGCCCTGGTAGGCGTCGCGCACGGACTGCGCGATGGGGTGATCGGAGAACGACTCAGCAAGGGCTGCGACTTCGAGCAGCGACTGCTCGGTATAGCCAGCCTCGGGGTGCACCGCGACGACTGAGAACGTGCCGTTGGTGAGGGTGCCCGTTTTGTCGAAGACGATGGTGTCCACGTCGGCGAGCGTCTCGAGGTAGTTGGAGCCCTTGATGAGAACGCCCAGCTTGGACGCGCCGCCGATGCCGCCAAAGAAACTCAACGGTACGCTGATCACGAGGGCGCACGGGCAGCTGACGACCAGGAAGGTCAGGCCGCGCAGGATCCAATCGGACCAAGCGCCAGTCACCAGGCCGCCGCCAAGCGCGAGCACCGCGGCAGCGCCAGTGACGGCGGGGGTGTAGACGCGGGCAAAGCGCGTGATGAAGTTCTCGGTGCGCGCCTTCTTTTCGCTGGCATTCTCCACGAGCTCCAGAACACGCGCGACGGTTGACTCGCCAAAGGGCTTGGTGGTGCGCACGTGGATGAGGCCCGTCATGTTGATGCAACCGCTGATGATATCGTCGCCGGTCTTGGCCGGGCGGGGGACCGACTCGCCCGTGAGTGCGGCGGTGTCGAGCTGGGTTTCGCCCTCGACGATGACGCCGTCGATAGGCACGCGCTCGCCGGGCTTGACCACGATCACGGTGCCGACGGCGATGTCATCGGGAAAGACCTGTTCGAGTGTGCCGTCGGCTTGCTCGACGTTAGCGTAGTCGGGCGCGATGTCCATCATGGCACTGATCGACTTGCGGCTCTTGCCCACGGCGTATGCCTGGAACAACTCGCCGACCTGGTAGAACAGCATGACAGCGGCGCCTTCGGCCATGTGCGGGTCGGTGTCGGGGAAGAGCACCATGGCAAACGCGCCGATGGTCGCGACGGCCATGAGGAAGCTCTCGTCGAAGGCCTTGCCGCGGCGGATGTTATTGAATGCCTTTTGCAGTACGTCGTAGCCGGCAATCAAAAACGGCACGAGGAACAGCACAAAGCTGGCGTAGATGTTGCCGGGCTCCCCAAATGCGATAGTGAGGGCGCCGAGCTCGTCGAGGGCATAAACAACGGCAAAAATGCCCAGTGCTACCAGGATGCGGTTGCGCTTATGCTCAAGGGACTCTTTCTTCTTGCGCTTCTTCTTTTTCTTTTTGGGATCGGCGGCTGTCATGATTCAAACCTCTCATTTGAGTTTATGAACACTCGCTCATATAATTTCGCGAGCAAAGGCCGCGGCAAGCGCGGCCTCGCAGGTCAACGTATGCGCGGGTTAGAGAATGATCTCGCAGTCCGGCTCGGCGTCGGCGGTGAACTCAACGACGCGGTCCAGGACCTCGTCGAACTTGGCGTCGTCGGCCTCGAGCGTCAGCTTCTGGGTCATAAAGTTGACCGAAACGGACTTGACGCCCTCGAGCTTGGCAAGTTCGTCCTGAAGCTCGCGCGCGCAGTTGGCGCAATCGATCTCGTCGAGCTTAAACTGCTTTTTCATGGTGGGTTCCTTTCCCTGTGTTAGCGGTCTGGGTGCCGGCCGCGCTGATACCGTGGGTGATTGCTATTCGCAGATATGGCTCATGCCCTGGTTAAGCATGGTGTAGACGTGATCGTCGGCGAGCGAGTAGAGAATGTTGCGGCCGTCGCGGCGGAACTTGACCAGGTGCGACTGCTTAAGCGTGCGCAGCTGGTGCGATACTGCCGACTGCGAGGTTGCGGTCGCCTCGGCGATGTCGGCCACGCAGAGCTCGCGGCCCATGAGGGCATAGAGGATCTTGATGCGTGTGGTGTCGCTGAAGACCTTGAACAGGTCGGCCAGGTCGTACAACAGCTCCTCGTCGGGAAGGTCCTCGGGCGAGCAGGTGGTGGGGACGATCGGCTCGGTGGCCTCGATGCCAGTCTTTGTTTCATCAGCGTGGCTGCTCATTGCAACATCCTTTCATATGAACATGCGCTCATATAAATTACTTCCGATTATATGAGCGCATGTTCATATGTCAATACAATTTACGTTAACTTCGATGACTGCTTGCCGCCTCTGCGATTTTCTGCGGGTTGGGAGACATCGACGCAATGCTCGCCAACATATTTCGAGATGTTCGGCCAGCATGCTAAGAAAGCCACCTTGAGAAGCTTTAGGACTGTTCATATTTGTACTTTATCGTGTTAAATACAGCGAGAATCAGTTCTTCCTCTACGGGAGTTCCTGCAGAATCAGTTTTATCTAAAGTTATATTGAGCATTGCTGCAGCCAATCTGGCACATCGGTGGCCGAATAAGTCGAAAAATGTAGGTGGACATCCGCAGAGATCGCCTTTAGAAGAGCGAATTCTCAATTAGATCAATAATCGTGTCGTCTTCCGTGCGGTTTCCATCGATTTTTGCGAACATGTCGCATTCCCAAGGCCCATTGATTTCCTCAGCAAGGGCCCCGACGTGTTGCATGTCGTCGGGTTCTGGCACATCGTTGATGCTCGGGTCATCAGCTTGCGGATATTGGCTTGCAATTTCGCGCTTGGCGGCCTCTTCTTCTTTGAGTGTCTCCAGGACGCGGCGACCGTATTCGAAGTAGCGCCGCAAGACAAATTGACGAAGAGTTTCTTGCAGGATGGCGAAGTTATCCGGGAGTCGACCGGGCCATATCTTCTCGCGAATGCGAATCGCTTCCATGACCCGCCTAAAAGCGGACTGCTTGAAAAACGAATGACGACTAACTGTGATAACGGCATATCCCATGTTTCGCAGCGTGTTTCGGCGTTCCTCGTCAATTGATTGCTGTTCGGGCTCGTCGTGGTAAAAGCCGTTGTATTCGATATCGGTCATCGAATTTTCGAGCAGCGCGTCGAGGTAGAAAACCGTCCGTCGCGTTAGGGCGGCGTATCTTTTGGGGACTGGGATCGGATAGTCCGTTTTGATAGCGCGTATGGCTAAGCCACCCATTGACTTGGGCATTGTCAGCATCATGACAAACGCCGTTTCGAGTGGGGAGCGACAGCCTTCGCGTACATAAGAAAGTGCCTTAAGTGCTTTATTAGATCCACGATACCCCGATGCCTCTGAAAAGAAGGCTCTGAGCTCTTCAACGCTGGTTAGGGCTGGGCGCTCGCGATATTGAGTTTCGTCGGACGTTCCAAGCGCGTAGGAGCCGCAGATTTCAAAGTAATACTCAACGAGCTCCGAAAGGTTGAGGTCGGCTGCTGCTTCTAACGCGCACAGCTTGATATCGACGATGTAGACGTTCGGCTCGAGTTCTAGGTAGCTTTCTGCATCAAACGTATAGCGCGTGCAGTGGCAGATGCAGCCCTTGCGGTGCCTTTTGGCATTATTGGAAAACGTCAGCACATGGATGCTTTCAGAATCGACATTCTTTCTGTTGAGCCATGCTCGCGCCGCTTCCAGGTTGGACGTGGTCGGCGCAGACACCTTGATCTTTTCCATAGATATGGGATCGGTCGCGTGGCTTGCGAGCGAGTTGACTGTTTGGTATACAGCGCGTGCCGTGGTATGTGACAGAACGATTCCCATACGCGCATGATGGCATAGCGGACGCCATATACGCTCGAAACTTCGGGCAACGGTATTGGGGCGCGGCTTATCTTCTGCGAACGGTGGGTTTTTGAGCTGTCGTATTGAGGGGGGCAGCTTCGGCTGGGGAGGTTTCTGTCGGCTGCCCCATTTTGGTGAACTTTAGTTGCGGATTCGTAGCTTCTAAGCGTTTTTGCCGACCGCTCAGATGCCTCACCAACATAATTTGAGTTATTCGGCCTTATCCTATACGAATGGTGCGATCGCAACGTCCTATTCGAATTGATTCAGGTAGATTTATAGGGCTTGGTTGCGAAATTGGGGCGACTATAGCGCTCGATTGCGGTTCAAGGGGCCTTGACTAGTGGTTCAGCTGGCCGAACAACTCGAAAAATGTAGGTGGGCCAACCTGCCGACTATGTGAAGCACGCGTATTTGCTCGTTTTGATGAAAACTAGGGTGCAGCCATAAGGCTGCGCCCTAGTTTACTGCGTGCCGGTGTGCCCAGACGGATTGCGCTGTGCCTGGCAGGCGCTCCCGCAGATGGATCGGTTATTTCGCGAATAGGTTCTTGAGGTTGAACTCGGCTTGGACGGTGCGGAGCATGAGGTCGGTGTCGTCCAAGCCCAGGTGCTGCTCGTTGGCGTCGGCGGCGAGGGTTCCACGGCGGCGCGCCCAGTTCTCGAGCGCGGCTGGGGCGGACTCGCGGGGGAGCGAGCGCACGTCGGCGTCCAGGCTGCGGCAGATCTGGCGCGAGTCGATGACGATGATCTTGCCGGCGCGGCGTGCCTCGGCGTAGCCGTCCAGGTGGATCTTGAACCAGCTGTCCTCAAAGGCGGCGTTATGCGCCATGTACGGGTACTTCTTCATAAGCTTGAGCAGCTGCTTTTGCAGCTCCTTGTTCTCGCGGAAGGGCGTTTTGCCGTCGATGTCGTCCCAGGTAATGTGGTGGATATTCGACAGCGGCACATCTTCGCCGCGGTAGATGTCGGGCAGGCCGCAGTAGTGTGCCTCGGCGTCATGCGGGACGGCGTCGCTGGTGAGCTCCATGATCTCCCAGCCCACGTTGATGATATAGCCGCGCTCGGGTGCACGGCCGGTGGTCTCGATGTCGATACCGAGCACGGTGCCCTGGATGGGCTTGCGGGCGTAGGCCACGCCGAGCGCGTCGCGGTCGCCGCGGATTTCGCGCATAACGGACGCGGCGGTGCGCTTTTGCATCTTGCCGATGGCGGCGCAGGTGTCGGCATCGGACAGGCCGCGCGAGAGCGTCGCGGGCGTCACGTTGCGCAGACGCGCCTCGCCAATCTGGTCGCACAGGTCGCGGTTGCGGTCGGCCAGGTCGCGCACGGTGGCAAAGTCGAAGCCGGGGTCGCCCTCGGCGGTAAAGTACTCGGTCTCGAGCACCTTGAGGGCCTCCTCGCCCTTCTGGCGCTCGGACTCCATGGCGCCGTGGTCGCCGTAGATAAACATGGGGATAAACGGCTGGCGCTCGTATTCGAGTGCTTGCGATACGTTCATATGCTACTCCTTGGACGGGCCGCGTTGTGCGGCTCGAGGTTACTGAGTTATGGCGAGATGATAGTTTACCATAGGCAACTATTGGCACCGCGCCCGGGACAACTACAATACCCTAGTTGACCGCTAGGACTTTTACAATGCTGCCGAAAGACACGAAAGGTTCCATCCGTCATGGATTTACTGATTGATATTCTGCTCGACGCCGGCAAGGACACGCTGTCGCTGGTGCCGTTTTTGTTGGTGACGTATCTTGCTCTCGAGACACTTGAGCACGTTGCGGGCGACCGCGTCAACGGCGCTATCAAGCGCGCCGG
Organism: Collinsella sp. AM24-1; assembly: GCF_003470325.1. Taxonomy (NCBI): domain Bacteria; kingdom Bacillati; phylum Actinomycetota; class Coriobacteriia; order Coriobacteriales; family Coriobacteriaceae; genus Collinsella; species Collinsella sp. AM24-1. The sequence continues at coordinate 24,096 of NZ_QRHM01000013.1, forward strand.
CGCTGCGGGTCCCGTGGTTGGCTCGCTGCTGGGCATGGTGCCGCAGTGCGGCTTTTCGGCCATGGCGGCCACGCTGTACGCCGGCCGTGTCGTGACCTTGGGCACGTTGGTGGCGGTGTTCCTTTCGACCTCCGACGAGATGCTGCCGCTGTTGCTTGCCGAGCAGGTTCCCGTGCAGACTATGGCGATGCTTTTGGCTTCGAAAGCGCTGATCGCACTGGTCACGGGTTTTATCGTGGACGCTGCCATTCGCGGCCTGCGCCGTAACGCCCGCGCGCACGCGGCGATTCGCCGTACCGTGCTGGGAACCGCGGCCAATCCGGCCCACGTGAACTGCGCGCACGACGACCGCAGCGGCGGTGACATCATCGACGAGGTGGCCGAGGCGGGCGTGAGCGCCGACCACATCCACGAGCTGTGCGAGCGCGACCATTGCGGATGTGATGAAGACGAAGACGAGCACGAACACGGACATGGCCACGATCACGGTCATGAGGGCGAACATGAACACCATGATGGTCACGGTCACTCTCACTCCCACGAAGGGACGCCTGTCCTGTCGATCATCCGCAGTGCGATCTCGCACACCGTGCAGGTCTCGGTATTCATTTTTCTGGTGACGCTGATTCTGGTCGCCGTGCTCGAGACGTTCGGCGAGTCCGCGATCGAGCAGTTCCTGCGCGGCAACGAGACACTCGCTGTCCTGGGTTCGGCGCTTGTCGGGCTGATTCCCAATTGCTCGGCGAGCGTGGTCATTACACAGCTGTATCTGGAAGGCGCGCTGCAACTGGCGCCGATGCTCGCCGGCACGCTCATTTCCGCCGGCGTGGGTTATCTGGTGCTGTTCCGCACCAACCGCAGCGCCCGCGAAAATGCCGTGTTCCTGATCATGATGTACGTCATCGGCGCTGGCTGGGGCCTCATCCTCTCCGCCGTTGGCCTCTAAGTAGGCCTAAAAAATGGGCTTCAAATAGCCATGCTCAGCGCCTGCGCAATGCGGCGACGCATGGCATTTTGAAGCCCGTTTTTTGTTGAGCCATGGATTCCGAGCGCTCACACCGCTCAAAACAAAAAGGTAGATTTTAGGCATGTCTCAAAAATCTACCTTGGTTAGTGCAGCAACTCGGTGAGGTTGCGTTTAAAGCGGGCGCGGTCTTCGCTGGTAAATGCCGCCGGCCCGCGAGTGCGTCCGCCGGCGCGGCGCACCTTCTTTTCCTCGTGGCGAATAAACAGCTGCATGTCGATGGTTGCTTTGTCGTAGACGCGCCCGCGCACACCGATAGCGGCGGCATCGCGCCCGAGCACCATGCTCGCCAAGCCAATGTCCTGCGTCACGACCACGTCGCCCGCCTGCAGGCGTTCGACAATGGCAAAGTCGGCGCTGTCGGCGCCCACGCTCACGTCGAGCGTCGTGACCCAAAAGCCGCGTCGCGCGTGCTCGGCATCGCGCGGGTCGTCGCGGCGAATGTGCCGTTCCAGGTTTTGCGTGCTGTTGCCGGCGATAACAACGGCGACGCCCGCCCGCCGCGCGCAGTCAATCGACTCGCGCGTGACCGGGCAGGCGTCGGCATCAATAAAGAGCGTTCGCGGCATCTAGTGCACCAGTTTGCCAAATTGAATAGCGCGAACAATCAGCGTTACGCCAAACACCAGCAGCGCGGCGCCGCTAAAGATGACGAGCATCTTGGCCGACCACAGCGGATAGATAAACACGAACATGCCGGCGATGATGGAAAGTGCGCCGCTCAGGATGGCGAGGGCGCGGTTGGACGAAAGCTCGGACTCCAGAATGGACATGACACCTTCGACAATCCAGCCAAAGCCGGCCACGATAACCACCATCGTGGTGAGCGTCGCGGTCGAGAAGGCCTGGTTGCGCAGGATTATGACGCCGCCCAAGATAATGAGTAGGTTGGAGATGATGCTCGTCACGCGCCAGCCGGTGGGCAGCAGCGGCTCAAAAATGGCAGTGAACAGTCTGATGGCAGCAGTGATTACAAAGTAAAAACCCAGGACGGTCGTCAAAAAGACGAGGGACTTGGCGGGTGCAAAAAGCAGCGCGATACCAGCAATGAGTGCTAAGACGCCCGTGATGGCGTAGATCCAGCGTACGGCCTTGACGGCTTTGCCCGCCATGCTTTTCTCGTCAAATCCAAACTGGCTCGATTGCTTATCATCGTTCTTAAAGATGCCCATGATGTCTCCTTTCCGCGCGGCGTAAGCCGTATGTCTTGCAACCAGTATCGCCCAAGGGCGCCGCTGCATGGGGCGGGGAGGGCGAAATGCCGTCCCATCTTCCCGAATTGTTACCTTTGTTCCCGTTTGGATGTGGGATATTCAACAGCTGTGGAACATTGTTCGGCTGTGTGAAATTGCCTACGTTTTAGGTTAGATTTTCCTAAGAACAATTGACTTTAATTGGGGGTTCCTATGAACGAAACAGTTCCCGCGGCGCCGGTAGGCGCTGAGTCGATGGCAAAGCAAGGTTGCGAAAAGCTCGGCCTGGACACGTTTGACGCGCTGGTCCGCCGCGCCCGCACGTGCCGCCGCTTTGACGAGTCTATGCGCGTGCCGCGCGAGTTTTTGCTCGAGTTGGCGGAACTGGCGCACCTGGCTCCCTGCGGCGCCAACGCTCAGCGTCTTCGTCTTCATGTGGTGAGCGGTGCCGAGGATTGCGCGCGTGTATTTGACGAGCTCGCATGGGCCGGCGCACTTAAGGATTGGCCGGGTCCTGCTGAGGGCGAGCGCCCGACCGGCTACATCGCGATTCTGGCTGAGCGCGCCGTTCCGGGCAAGCCTGCCGCTCCCATTACCGAGGTCGACACGGGCATTGCCGCGCAGACGATGATGCTCGCCGCCCGCAGCGCCACGCCCGAGGTGGCAGCCTGCATGTTCAAGGCCTTTACGCCCCATGCGATCGATGCTATGGGGCTCGATAACGACAAGTATGAGCTCAAGCTGATCATGGCGTTTGGCGTTCCGGCCGAGACACAGGTGATCGATGCGATCGATTCCAACCCCGACGGCTCCATCAATTATTGGCGCGACGAGGCGCGGGTGCACCACGTACCCAAGCGTTCGCTCGCCGACGTGCTGGTGTAGTTGAGCGTCGCCGCGGTGCAATCCGGCGGCAAAATCACCACAAAGGCTCCTGTCCCCTTTGTGGTGGTACGAGGGGAGGGTGTGTGGCAGATCTGTATTTGGTGCGGCATGGGCAGACTGAGCTCAATGTGCAGAGCATTTTGCAGGGCTGGCACGATTCGCCGCTTACGACGCGCGGGCGCGAGCAGGCGCTGACGGCGCGTACGGCGTTTGCGGCGCGTGGCGTGGTCTTTGATCATGTGTATTCCTCGCCGTTGGGCCGGGCGCGGCATACGGCCGAGCTTATCGTTGGCGAGGGCCGTTCCATTGAGCTGGTCGATGACCTGCGTGAGTGGCATTTTGGCTCGTTGGAGGGCACATCAAATCGCGAGATGCCGCCGCAGCCCTGGGGTGATTATCCGGTGGCCTTTGGCGGCGAGTCGGAAGTGCAGCTTCAGTCGCGCATGGTCGCGGCGCTGTCCCGCATCATGGCCAGGCCGCAGCACGACTGCGTGCTGGCGGTTTCCCACGGCTCAGCCTGCCAGGAGTTTCTTGAGTATGTGACTGGCGGGGGAGAGCTACCCGACAACGGTGCCGTGCTTCATTTTGGCTATTGCGACGGGGCGTTTTCGCTCTTGGGTTGGTAACGAACGAAAGGACCCCTATGAATAAAGATCTGTATCTGGTCCGTCATGGACAGACGATATTCAACCTTAAGCGTATCATTCAGGGGTGGAGTGACTCGCCGCTCACACAGCTGGGCTGCGATCAGGCGGCGCGTGCCGGCATGTTCTTGCGTGCGCGCGGCATTGAGCCCGACCACGCCTACACCTCTACGCTGCACCGCACCGAACAGACCATCGCCAACCTGTGGTCGGGCATGACGTACGAGCGCCTGGACGGCCTGCGTGAGTGGTTCTTTGGCGACTTTGAGGCCGAGCGCGTGATGCTTATGCCCGAGCGCCCGTGGCGCGACTTCTATCGGCAGTTTGGCGGCGAGGGCCAGATCCAGGTGCGCACGCGCATGGTGGCGACGCTGACCGATCTTATGCAGCGTCCGGACCATACGTGCGTGCTCGCGGTGAGCCACGGGTCGGCCATCAAGGAGTTTTTGGACCACGTGCGGGGCGCGGCGGCCGACGAGCGCGAACGCGTGCCGGGCAACTGCTCAGTGCTGCATTTTGCGTTTGACGATGCGGCCGATACGTTTGAACTGGTCGAAGTCTTTACGCAGGAAGACTACGCGCGCGAGCTGGGGCTAGAGCCGCTCGTGGCGGCGGCAGGTCCGCAGCGTGGATAACGCTGACGTTGCGGCCCGGTTTACCGGCGTAATTGTTTGATGCGAAAAGGGCGGAGGTGCATGCGTTTGCTGCATCTCCGCCCCTTGTTTGTTTGGATGCTGGGTTTTCCAGCTTAGCGTTTGAGTTCGCTAGAACCGTGAGACCTGGTGAGTGAGCAGACCCGTCGGAACCTGCGGCGCGCTGCCGCTGACCTGCGCGGCGGGGAACAGCACGGCTACAGCAAAGTTGAACGGCTCTTTGCCAGAGTAGGCGCCGGCAGCGCGGGCCTCGTCGGCCAGAATCTGCGATGCCCCAGCCAGTGCGGCGACATAGGCGGAGTCACCGGCGAACACCGGGTCGGGCGCCTGATCGAGCATAGCGCGGATGGCCCCGACGGCGTCCTCGCGCTTGACCTCCCACGCGCGGTGCGTAATGCCCGCGGGGTCGGTGACGGCGTAGAGCGACGCGCCCTCTTTGGCGGCGCCCAAGATGATATCCATGACGGGCGAGGCCTCGTAGGCGAGCGACACGGGGCGTGGCTGCACCTTGAGCTCGGCGATCGCGCGCGCGGCGGCGAGTGCGTCGACGCTCTCGGCGGCAGCCTCGTCGCTACCCGTCAGCACGTTAACCGGGCAGATTGCCACGACACCCGTCACACGTCCCGGCTCGCCCGAGCATTCGTACACGTAATACGCCGCACCCGGGTCTTTGAGCATCAGACCATCGGCAATGGCTCCGCGCAGGGCGTCGTTGCCGCTCAGGATGCTGCCCATTGCAGGCAGCGCCTCGAGCACGCGGTCCTGAGCCGGGCGGATGCAGGGAAACGGAAGTGCTTTCATGGGCGGTCCTAACGAGCGAGTCGGTTTGTTCGCGGCTTATTATGCCCCAACTTGGCTGCTCGCGTCCCAGAGCGTGTTGTCGGCAAGCGCGATCAGCACTTGCTGACAACGAACGATATCGGCGTGGGGCACATATTCGTTGGGCTTGTGCGCGAGCGCGAGCGACCCGGGACCGTAGCTCATGCAATTGCGGTTGCCTGTCTTGCTGGCAATGACGGCGGTGTCGGTGTAGCCGGTAAAGAAGCCGACGGTCGTGTCCGCGTCCGTCACGTCATCGGCGGCACGCTTGAGCGCTGCTAGAAGGGGAGAGTTCGGGTCGCGCTCGATGGCGGGGCGGTCGCCCGTCACGGTGTAGCTGCCATGGCAACCGGGAACGGCGGCTTCGGCGACGGCGATGGTCTGCTCTACCATGCGCGTCGCGGCGGCCGTATCGGTCGGCGGGGTCAGACGCATGTCGACCCAGACTTTGGCGCGGTCGGGCACGACATAGGGGCGATATCCGCCCTCGATTTGGCCAAACGTGATGGTCGAAGACCCCAGCTCATCGTGCGCGGGCAGCGCCACAAACGCGCGACGGAGCGAACACACGACCTCGGCCATGGCGGCGACGGCATCCGCGCCCTTCCAGGGCTGGCTCGCATGCGCCGTCACGCCAGCCATTTCAATCTCGAACCACGTGCGTCCCTTGTGCGCCACCTGGATCTGTCCGTCGGTGGGCTCGGTGTCCAGCACCCATTCACGCGAGCCGACCCAGCCGGCATCGATCGCGGTCTCTGAGCCGCGCATAAAGTCTTCCTCGTCGACCGAGCAGATGAGCGAAAAGCCGCGGCGGGGCAGCTCGCCTTCTGCCGCCACGCGCTCGAGCGTATGGACCAGTGCGGCAATGGCGCAGGCCAGGCCACCCTTCATATCGCAGGCACCGCGGCCATAGAGTTTATCGTCACGCACGATTGCCCCGAGCGGCGGAATGCCTGCGTCCCAGCCGTCGCCCAAGGTGACGGTATCCATGTGGCAGATATAGACCAGCCGCGGCTCGTCGCTTTGGCCCGGCACGGTGACTTTAAGGTTGCGGCGCCCGGGCAGCACTTCGAGCTCCTCAATCTGCACGGCATCGAGCGCAGAACTATCAAGTTGTGCCAGCTGCTGCTCAATGAGCCTCTTAATGAAGCGCTCAATTTCATCCTCATACGCGCCCGGGTCTGAGCTGTCGATCCGCACGAGTCCTTGCGTAAGCCGCCAGGCAAAGTCCTCATCAACCATATGCAACCTCACAATCAGTTTGCTTTCCAAACCGATTGTAAGCCTCCTGAGAGATCCGCGACGTGGGCGTGGCAGTATTTACCGTTCGCAGGCCGAGCCAGCGCGTTTGCCGTCCGAGCGGGTTCACAAGCGACGCAGCGGGTACGTACCCTTCATGGACGACATGCTGTGCGACATATCTGCCTTTCGGTATCACCGGATACCTCCACAGGTCTTGGCAATAATGCCGGACCTGCCCGATTCTGCGGACGATCCGCGCAGGGAGCACCTATGTGAGCATCCGCTCGTCACGCATTTCCTGGGCACCCCGTTACACGTGTTGGCGCAGGGCAGCTGCGGACGTAAGGGCGATCGCATTGTCAGGCATGTTTGGAACGGGGAGAGGCCGTTTGATTCCGTGCGGCAGACGGAGTTTGGCCTCGATGTTGCGTCCCCACTCTTTACCCTGCTGACCCTGGCTTCCTCGGTCTCAAACGAGCGTCTAATCATGTGCATGTATGAGATGTGCGGCACCTTTGCCGTGTGCAAGATTGCACCTCAGGTAAAGTCGGCACTTGAGCAGGCATACGGGGGCCGGTGGGGTGACGCACGGTCGGGCTGGGAAAACGTAAAGGATGTCTCGGGGAATCCAACGGACTTGTGGAAACGACCTCCCTTGATCGAGCTCTCTGAGCTTACAGAGTTCGTCGATAAGGTCCGGGGGCTCCGCGGCGCTAAAACGTTCATACGAGCCGCGAAATGCATTACGGGGGTGGCAGCATCGCCGCTCGAGGTCCAGGCTTCGATGCTGTTTGGCCTTACGAGGTTGCGCGGCGGCGAAGGGCTGAGCCTTACCAATAACGTTGAGATTCGTATGACGCGCAGCGCCCGCCTGATTTCGGGGCTTGATAGGCGCTATGCCGATATCCTGCTGGCAAATAAGGACGGCAGCCGAGAGTGTCTGGTTGAATGCCAGGGTAAAGCCATTCACGGATCCATTGAATCCAAGATTTCGGACTCCGATCGAACGACGGCCTTGCAAGCCATGGGATATCCCGTCGTTCTGATGACCTATGGTCAGCTGGCCGACTTCGATGCCTTCCGCGTGGTGATGGAGCTCATCATGTCCTATCTCGATGTGCCGCTGAAAGACAAGACGCCGCGACAGCAGGAGCTCGAACGGCGGCTTCGTGAGGAGATTTTTATCGATTGGGCGGGAATGTAGTCGCGCGGTGGGTAAACGGTAGCGCGAGCTAGAGTTCTGGTCGCAAAAAGGCTTCAATTTTGCCTTGGAGGGACCCTAAAAATGCTATCTAGAATAAGTTGTTTCGGAAAATAGACAGTCAACTTACATTCGGCACATAGAGACCGATTTTTACCTACTAAAGTCCCTGATAAAGCTGTTTATCAAAGCGGGCGTGCTTAGCGACTGGAGCCTCACTATCGATTATCTGAAAAAACTTGTTCTGGGTATCATTTTAAAGTCGTCCGGAGCAACAAAATCGCCCCCCGTTTCGTGAAAACGGGGGGCGAATGGGCTTCGTGGTCTGTCTGGCAGGTTTGGCGCCGGCGCTACTTAATCACGCGCACGCGATACATCGACGGAATCTGCTTGAGCGCCTCGATCGTGCTGCCGTCCAGGTGCTCATCGGTGTCGAACATGGTGTAGGCGTTCTCGCCAGCGGACTCGTTGGTCATGCGCTGCACATTGGCGTTGTCCTTGGCGAGAATGGCCGTGATCTGGCCGATCATGTTGGGCACGTTGGCATGCAGGCAGGCAATGCGGCTTGCGGCGCGCGCCTTGCCCATGCTGCAGGCGGGGTAGTTGACGCTGTGCGCGATGTTGCCGTTTTCCAGGTAATCCTTGAGCTCGCTGATGGCCATGTCGGCGCAGTTGGCCTCGGCCTCGCCGGTGCCGGCGCCCGAATGCGTGGTGATAAACGTATTGGGCATCTTGACGGTCTTGGGCGTGGCAAAGTCGCAGCTAAACCAGCTGAGCTTGCCCTCGCGCAGGGCGGCGTCGACGGCGTCCTCGTCAATGATGGTCTCGCGCGCGTAGTTGATGAGCACGGCGTCGGGCGCCAGCAGGTTAATCTGCTCGGTGCTGATCATACCGATGGTGTCGGCCTTGCTGGGCACGTGCACGGTGAGGTAGTCGCAGCCGCGGCACAGATCCTCGAGCGTGCCCACGCGCTGCACCTCGCGGCTCAGCACCCACGCGTGCTCGACGGAAATGAACGGATCGTAGCCGTAAACGTCCATGCCCAGGTCGACACAGGCGTTGGCGACCTTGGAGCCCACGTTGCCCAGACCGATGACACCGATGCGCTTGCCCTTGAGCTCGCGGCCCACAAAGGCCTTCTTGGCCTTTTCGGCATCGACCTGAATCTCGGGGTCGTCGGCGTTGTTGCGCACCCAGTTCATCGACTGCACGACGCCGCGGCTCGAAAGCACCAGCATGCCCAGGACGAGCTCCTTGACGGCGTTGCTGTTGGCACCGGGGGAGTTAAAGACGACGACGCCCTTCTTGGCGTATTCCTCGACGGGAATGTTGTTGACGCCGGCGCCGCAGCGGGCGATGGCGCGAATGCCCTCGGGCAGCTCGTAGCCGTGCAGGTCGGTCGAGCGCATCAGGATGGCGTCGGCCTCCTCGGCGGTGGCCACAAACTCGTAGCCCTCGCCAAACTCAACCTTGCCGTCTTTGGTGATGTCGTCGATGGTCTTAATCTTACGCATGGAAAACTCCTTAGCAGGTTTGTTGTAAACAGATGGTTTGAAGTGGCTGGTCGGCCCGCGCGTTGCGGGCTAGTTAGATCGCGGACTCAAACTATGCTGTGCTTCGAAGTCCTTCATGTATGTGGCCAGTGCCTGCACGTCCTCCATGGTGACGGCGTTGTACACGCTGGCGCGCATGCCGCCGACGAGGCGATGACCCTTGACGTTTTGAATCTGGTGCTCGGCCGCGCCTGCGACAAAGGCGGCGTCGAGGTCGGCATCGCCGGTGCGGAACGTGACGTTGGCGATGGAGCGGCTGTCGGCCTGCGTGGTGCCATGGAACAGTTCGCTTTGCTCGAGCAAGTCATAGAGCAGGTTGGCTTTGGCCCAGTTGCGCTCGGCCATGGCGGCAAGTCCGCCGGTCTGCTCAACCCAACGGAACACCTTGCCGCACACGTAGATGCCAAAGGTGTTGGGCGTGTTGAGCATGGAGTCCTTGGCGGCTTGGGTCTTAAGGTCCATGTACTGCGGCGTCTGCGCATAGGCCGGGCCTTCGGCGATAAGGTCGTCGCGCACGATGACCACGGTCACGCCCGCGGCGCCGGCGTTTTTCTGCGCGCCGGCGTAGATGAGCCCGTAGCGCTCAACGTCGAGCGGCTGCGACAGAAAGCAGCTCGAGACATCGGCGACCAGCGGCACGTCGCCGCAAGCGGGCAGCTCGTGGTACATGGTGCCAAAGATGGTGTTGTTCTGGCAGATGTAGACGTAGTCGAGCCCGTCGCCCGTGGCCTCGGCGGCAATGCGCGCGTTGACGTCGGCCATGGTGGGAATGCGGTCGAAATTGGTGTCCTCGGAGCTCGCGAGCAGCACGGCCTCGCCGTACTTGGCGGCTTCTTTGTATGCCTTGTTGGCAAAGTTGCCGGTCACGATGTAGCTGGCGCGGCCGCGGCGCATGAGGTTCATGGGGATGCCCGCAAACTGCAGCGTGGCGCCGCCCTGCAAAAACAGGACACGGTAGTTGTCGGGGATGCTCAGCAGGCGACGCAGGGTTGCCTCGGAGTCGTCGATGATCTGCTGGTACATGCTAGATCGATGGCTCATCTCGAGCACGGACATGCCGCAACCGCGGTAGTCCATCATCTCGTCGGCGATCTCGGCGAGCACGCTGGTGGGCAGTGCGGCCGGGCCTGCTGAGAAGTTGTGCACACGCGCCATCTTCTAAGTCCCCTCGTAGTCGTTTGAACGTTCGGGATACTTTAGCACAGTGGAGCGCCAGGCGCGACCGCATCACGGTAAAACTCGAGTGCGCCGCTATGATTTACAGGATGGTTACATGGGGGAGGGGTGCTTTACTCCTCGGGCAAATCCAAATCTGCGAGCGAAGGCATGAGGTTCTCTAGGCGCTTGATTTCTTCGTCGCAAATTAGCTAACCCCTGGTCACTACGACGCCAGCGTGGCGATGACGGCTTCGTCGCCGGCGTATATTAGGGTGTCGCCGTCGGGGATGATCGTTTGGCCTTCGCGCTTGAGCATCACCACGATAAACGGGTGCTTGCCCTGCGGCACGTCGCGCAGGCGCTGACCGGCCAGGCGACCGTGGGGCGTCACGGTGACCTCGCGCAGCGTAACCTCGGCACGCTCTTCGAACGTTGGGGCTGCCATCACCAGAAGGTCGCCTTCCTCGATGACGGTATCGCCGTTGGGCAGTACCGGGTGCGCCCCGTCGCGCAGCACCAAGACCACGAGCATGTCCGTCGCGCTGCCAATATCGGCGAGCGAGCGCCCGGCAAACGGATGGCCAGCGCCCACCTTGAGCTTTACAAACGACATGCCGTCCTCGTCGCGGTAGTCGTTAAAGGTGCGGCGTACGTCGCCGGCCGCATCGATCATATCGAGTTTCTTCGCCACCGCCGGCAGTAGCGAACCCTGCACCACAATGCTCGATACGGCAATCACAAACACCAGGTCAAACAGGTCGTGACCGCCGGGAACGCCGGCTACCACGGCAAAGAGGCTAAAGACGACCGAAGCCGCGCCGCGCAAGCCCGCCCAGCTTACGAGTGCAACCTGGCGAGGGTTCGTCTTAAAGGGCGCTAGGAGCACGCCGACGGCGATGGGGCGGCTCACGAAGAGCATGAACGCCATGAGCGCCAGGCCCGGCAGCAGCATCTGCGGCAGGCGTGCGGGCGTTACGAGCAGGCCGAGCAAGAAGAAGATGGTCATCTCTGCCATCTCGGTGAGGGTGTCGAAGAAGTGCGCCATCTCGACCTTACCGGTGATGTCGCTTGCGCCCAGCACAATGCCTGCAAGGTATACGGCCAAAAAGCCGTTGCCGCCCAGGTAGCTCGGCAGCGCGTAGGCGACGATGGCCACGGCGAACAAGAAGATGGTCTGCGCGCCCTCGGCCGTTGCGTGCGCTCGATCAATCAGGCGGCCCGCCGCCCAGCCGATGGCAAGGCCCAGGCCCGCGCCCAGGATAATCTGCTTGGCCAGCAGTGCGGGAATGTTGATGTCGCCGCCGGCCGCGAGTGTGGCGAGCACGGCGGTGAGCATGTAGGCGACGGGGTCGTTGGAGCCCGATTCGACCTCGAGCAGCGAGTCGGTGCCGCCCCTCAGCGAAAGGCTGTGCTCGCGCAGAACGCTAAAGACGCTGGCCGCGTCGGTGGACGCCACGACCGATCCCAGCAGCAGGCCGCCGATCCAGTCGAAGCCCAGTACAAAGTGCGCGAACACGCCGGTAATGCCGGCAGTGATGACGACGCCGAGCGTGCTCAGCAGCACCGCAGGCGCGGCGACGGGCTTGGCACGGTCGATGTTGGTGTTAAAACCGCCGTAGAACATGATGAACAGCAGCGCCGTGCTGCAGACGGTTTCGGTGAGCGCGTAGTCGCTAAAGTCGATGTGAGCCGGCCCGTTGACGCCCAACAGCATGCCGAGCGCGATAAAGATGAGCAGGGTGGGGAAGGGGAGTTTTTTGCCGACGGGCTTGATGGTCAGGCACAGAATAATAACGAGGCCGATAAAGAGAAGGATCTGGTTCATGGATGGTGTCCGCTCCTGGGTGGTTGGCGTGGCACGGTCAGTTGTCTGCGGTTATTTGTACCCAAAGATGGTGGGTTTATGGGGTTGGATTGCGGGCGTGCGCGATATCGTCATAGACGGCTGCCGTCTTTGCCTCTGCTCGGAAACCCTTTCCAGCTTTATTGCAACGGAGTACAATGGGTAACATTTAAGTTCAACTTGAAGTTTTAGTTGCGGTTCCGGGCTTCGGTCGCAAGGTAGGGAAAGGCGTTCCATGGCGATCTATGTGACATCTGATGCTCACGGACACGTGCATGCGCTTGACGAGGCCCTGTCTAAGATCTCGTTGACGTCCGACGACACGCTGTACGTGCTGGGCGACATGATCGATCGCGGGCCCGATCCGGTCGGCGTTATTAAGTTCGTGCGCTCGCTGCCTAACGCCCGCGTTCTCAAGGGCAATCACGAGCAGATCATGCTCGATGCCATCATTGGCCAGGATCCGCTCGATGCCGAGACCTGGGATATCAACGGTGGCTGGACGACGCGCGAGCAGCTCAACGACATGGAATTTGAGGCATACGAGGAGCTCGTGCGATGGATGGCCGCGCTGCCGCTCTACGCGGTGGCCGAGACCAAGGAGCGCCCGTATCTGCTGGTACATGCTGGAATCGAGATGAAGGCGGCGCGCGCGTTTTTACTTGAGCATGGCGTCGATTGTGCCGATGGCGTCGGAGCGGTGGGTGCCGATCGCGAGCTGCTGCAGCAGATGCTCGCGGTGCAGTCGTCCGATGACCTACTGTGGATTCGTCACGGCTATTGGGATGCGCCGACGGGACTGCTTTCTGCCGAGGGCGAGGGCCCGGTCGTGGTGAGCGGCCACACGCCCACGGTGTCGCTTGGGCGCTATTGCGAGGTTGGCGGCCTGGCGGGGCTCGATGAGGAGTCGGGCCGCGGGCAGATTGTGCGCCTGGGTGGCGAGGATACCGCCGGCGTGCCCGATCGCATCGATATCGACTGCGCCGCCGCCACCGGCTCCGAGTTCGGCCGCGTCGGTATCCTGCGGCTCGATGATGGGGCGGAGTTCTACGCGAACATCAACCCGGGCGAATAACGGGTGCAAGGGGTAGCTAATTTGGGAAGGGTTTTTGACTACTTTTGCCCTTCTGCCCGCTAATTGATTTCTCTGGGACGGGGATTAAATAATCATTTGGCTGCCCGCTGGCTAAGTGAGTAGACTTTTTTGGAAATGCCGAGCACCCAACATATTTGCCTCAATAAAACCGCAGGTCACAGACTTGTGCTCTGTCGGTGTGGTCAGGGATTCGGTAAAAATCTACTCACTTAGTTTTACGTGATGCATATTGTCTTCAACGAGGCTCCAGCCGGGGCGATTCCATCGCAAATTCCGGTGACCGGGGCAGCTAATTAGGCGCCGTAGGGGTTGCGGTCGCGCTCGATGCGTTGGCGGATGTGGGCGTATTCGATAATCAGCAGCACCAGGAGTAGGGCCATGATGGCTAGGTAGCTCACCACGGCGCCCATCAGACCCAGCAGGTTGATCAGGATCACCGGCAGCACTACGCTTACGGCGAAGCAGATCAGGTAGATTTTGGTGACGTCGCCGGCATGGCGCAGCACCGTGATGATGGCGTAGAGAAAGTCGATGGCCGCGGTGACGCCGCCGGCGACAACCATCAGCAGTGCCAGCGTGCGGTAGCGCTCAAAATTGAGGCCGTACATGAAGCTCATGAGGGGAATACCGGGACCTGCCATAAATGCGGCGCACACGCTGGTGATGACCACGATCAGTGCCATAACGGCAACAATAATCAGGTCAAAGCGACGACGCTTGCGAGGATTAGCCCAAATGCTCGACAAACGCAGAAGCTGCGGTTTATAGATAAATCCAATGCTCAACAAAATAGCCTGCGCCGGAAAGAACAGGGCATTAAAGTACAGCTGATACTTGTAGGCCAGCGTGCCTTCCATCACGAACTTGGGCATGCTCTCGATAAGGTTGAACAGGAACAGCGCGCCAAAAAGCGGGGCGCACTGGATAAACAGGTGACCGACCTCGCGCAGGCTCACGCGGCGCGATTTTTCGGTTTCGAGCAGGGCGAGCGGCGCGGTGACCAGAACGAGCGAGGCGATCGCGGTAACACCCATGGCCATGGCGGCGATGGGCATGCTGCGCGTGAGGAACAGTACCACGCTAAAGACCGCGATGACGCCGACGGATCGTAGCGTTTGGCTCATGCCGGCCAGGTAGAGTTTGTCGGCCTGCTGCAGGCGGCCCTCGTACACGTCGGCAATGCCGTCGATCACCTTATACAGGTAGACGCCCAGGCCGATTGTGGCCATCTGCGCATCGTAGCCGCGGGCGCTGCTGTATACCAGGCCGCATGCCAGCGCGAGCGCTCCGCAGATCAAGCGGTTGAGCTGGTAAGAGGCAAAGGACGTCTTTTCGTCGATATCCGAGACCTGGAAATTGCGCACGCCGTAGTTGCACGCGATCATGATGAGCGTGCCGGTGACAAAGGCGATGGAGAATTTGCCAGCCTCCTCGGCGCCCACGAGCTGTGTGGACACGATGGTGAGCAACGGAAACGCCATGCCCCACACGGCGGTGCCCAGGGTATTCCAAAGGTAGTCGCGACGGGTGGCGTGATCTTCGTACTCGGCTTCTTGCGTGGAGAAGCCGCCGCCGTAGACGGCTCCGAGCAGGCGGTTCCACCAGGCATTGACCATGCGGTGGATGGGGCCGGGCTGGCGATCGCGCTCGCGGCGACGGCGTGTGGCCTGGCTGCTGTCGGGACCGCCGGCGTTACGCTGGCTTAGCTCTTGGATTCGTGCGAGCTCCTCGGCGGTGTGCGATGCGGGGAACAGGCCGTTCTCGATGCGTCCGCCCTGCCCGTGCGCCCCGTCCGATACGGTGGGGTCGGCGACGCCATTGCGGCGGGCGATGGCGCGACGAATGCTATCGATGGGCGTGATGCTCAAAGCGGAGTCCTTTCTATTGCTGCGCTCTAGTATAGACGCGACGGTGTTCGTTCGTGTTTTTGAACAGGTTGTTCGATAATTTCGGCGGCGCCATTCAGTAGACGGCACTTAGGGACGCTCTTTTTGTGCCGGCACTTTGGGAACGTCCCTAAGTGCCGGCATCCGGGGACGCTCCTTGGTTGTTGCCTGTTCAAGAGTGTCCCCAACGATTAGTCGTTTAAAAACGTCCCCAATGACTAGGCCGCTTGCCTGCGATTTTTGACCGTTGGGCGGGCTTGCCGCCCTTGCCGCAAAAACGTTTTTGCATATCGGGTACAACGGGCTTTACGTGAGTAAAGTGCGCGTCGTGTCCTCGTGTCGCGTTTTTAAAGGAGGCCCCATGCCTGGTGTTACCCCTGCAGATGTTTTGTCCAACTTTGGTATTACGCTGGTCGTAGATCCCGCCGAGAATCAGCCCCGTCTGCTGGTCGATCTACCCGCCGCGGAGCTCGTCGAGCACGCCATCCGTCGCAACGAAGGTCGTATGGCCTCCAACGGCGCGCTGGTGATCGAGACGGGGGAGCGCACTGGCCGCTCGCCTAATGACCGCTTTATCGTTGACACCCCCGATGTTCACGACAAGATTGCCTGGGGTGCCGTCAACCGCCCGCTGTCTGTCGAGAGCTACGAGGCCATCAAGGCCGGCATCGTCGACTATCTCAACGAGCGCGACGTGTTCGTCACTCGCGGTATGGCCGGTGCCGACCGCAACCATACGCGTCGTCTGCTTGTCGCCTGCGAGCGTGCCAGCCAGGCGCTCTTTATTAAGCAGATGCTCGCCCGCCCGCTTGCCCGTGAAATCGCACGCACCGGCGAGCCGGACTTCTGTGTGCTCGCCGCGCCGGGCTACCAGTGCGATCCCGCCATCAAGGGCCTCAACTCCAGCGCCGCCGTGGTCATTAACTTCCAGGAGCGCGTGATTCTGGTCGCCGGCACCGGCTACTCCGGCGAGATCAAAAAGTCCATTTTCAGCGTCATGAATTACCTGCTGCCCGTCGAGGACGACGTGCTGCCCATGCACTGCTCGGCCAGTATGGATCCCGTCACGCACGAGACCGCCGTGTTCTTTGGCCTGTCCGGCACCGGCAAGACCACGCTTTCGGCCAATCCCACGCGCCTGCTGATCGGCGACGACGAGCACGGCTGGTCTGACATGGGCATCTTTAACATCGAGGGTGGCTGCTACGCCAAATGCGAGGGCCTGGACGCCTTCCACGAGCCCGAGATCTTCAACGCTGTCCGCTTTGGCGCGATCTGCGAAAACGTGGTGCTCGACGAGAACCGCAAGCCCAACTACGACGACATCTCGATCACGCACAACACGCGCGTGGCATACCCTGTGGAGCACATTCCCAACGCGTGGACCAAGGGCATGGGCACCACTCCGAGCGTCGTGCTGTTTTTGACCTGCGACGCCTTTGGCGTGCTGCCGCCCATCTCGCGCCTGACGGCCGACGCCGCCATGTATCACTTTGTGACGGGCTTTACGGCCAAGATCCCCGGCACCGAGGTCGGCGTCACCGAGCCCACGCCCACGTTCTCTTCGCTGTTTGGCGAGCCGTTTATGCCGCTCGACCCCATGGTCTATGCCAAGATGCTCGGTGAGCGCATCGCCGACGGCCGCACGCGTGTGTACCTGGTCAACACCGGCTGGATCGGCGGCGGCTACGGCGTGGGTCATCGCATCGAGCTTGCCTACACGCGCGCCCTGGTGGCCCGCGCCCTCGACGGTACCATCGAGGACAGCGAGTTCGTGCACGACGACATCTTTAACGTCGACATTCCCACCACGTGCCACGGCGTACCCGACGGCATCCTGGTGCCGCGCCAGTATTGGCAGAGCACCGCTCGCTACGACGAGGCCGCGCACAACTTGGCCGTGATGTTCGAGGAGAACTTCGAGAAGAAGTACTCGCACCTGCCCGAATCCGTCAAGGCCGCCGGTCCGCACGCTCAGGTGCACGCCGACGCCCGTCATCGCGGCCACGGCCTGCTGGGACTTCGCCACTAGCGTCGCCTCAGACCCAAAACCATCATAAAGGGGACAGGCACCTTTGTGGTGGTTTTACTCGCGCGGATGACTCGGGTTATAATACGCCTAACATATCGCTCCCTTCTCCGGATGGGGGCAGCGTAAGCGCTCTTGTGGCGGCACCGTAGGACTTTGAAGGTGGCCGTCGTAAGGGCGCTTTTTGTTTAGGCACCCGGGCTCGGGCGCATGCTATGAAGGGAGAGCACATGAAGAGTTTCGTTGCCGAGGATTCGTTTTGGGAGCTATTTCCGCAGGCGGCTGTCGGTGTTGTGGTCGTAAAGGGCATGAAGCCCGCGGCTCAGATTCCTCAAGAGGACGTGGACGCGATTGCGGCGTTGCTCGACCGCGCCAATATCGACGCGGAGCGTCATCTGACCAGCGATACTATCAGCGAGAATGCGCCGGTTAAGGCATGGCGCGAGGCATATCGCCTATTCAAGACCAAGAAGGGCGCGCGTTGCTCAATTGAGAACCTGCTCAAACGCGTGCTCAAAGGCAAGCCGGTGGGCCACATTACGCCCGCGGTGGACATTTACAACACGGTGTCGCTGACCTACGCGTTACCCGTAGGCGGCGAGGATTTGCATGCGATCGAGGGAGACCTTCGCTTGAAGGTGACCGACGGCGGCGACGCGTTCCTGCCGCTTGGCGAGGAAGCGGATGACCCGACGCTGTCCGGCGAGCTGGCCTACGTCGATGATGCGGGCGCCGTGTGCCGCTGCTGGAACTGGCGCGACGGCGTTCGAACGGCCCTGTCCGACGATTCGGCGGACGCGTTCCTGGCGATTGAGTGCGTAGAGCCCGAGCGAATGGGGGACTGCCAGGCCGCCATCGATCGTCTTGCCGATTTGCTCGAGCGCTATCTGGGAGCGACGGTTGTCGTTAAGACGCTTGTGACCCGCGACAATCCCTGCGTGGAACTGTAACGACGCCTGCGGATCATGTTCGCCGGTCAAAACCACCACAAAGGTGCCTGTCCCCTTTGTGGTGGTTTTTATGTTGATGGGTTAACAAATGGGATATTTGGGTATGGGTGTTGCCTCGTGCGGCTAAGATGTTTACCCGTTAGCATCATGTAAGCGAAAGGCGGTCGTCTCCCATGCAGCAGAACGACGAGACACGTTTCGAGGACTTTGTCGGACTGATCAGCGGGCTCTACAAGGAGATCCAGCGCATTAAGACATCCGAGGGCGCAAGGCTGGGCCTCAAGGGCTCCGACGTTATGTGCCTGTACTATCTTGAGCGCAGCAAGGACGGCCTGACTGGCGCTGACCTGGCTCGCATGGCAGGCGTGACCCGTGCCGCCGTCTCGCGCACGCTCGCGCATCTGGAGGAGGGCGGCTACGTCGAGGTCGACGACTCGGGTGATGCGGCCGTTAAGTATCGTGCCCCGGTGCGCCTGACCGCTCTGGGCGGCGAGAGCATGAGCGAGGCGGACCGCATCATTCGCGAGGTGCTCGACACCACCGGTAAGGCTATGGGTGTGGAGCAGCGCGAGCAGATGTATGCGTCGCTGCGTACGATTCTCAACACCCTGCGTGAGATCTAAGGCCGCCAAGGCATTTGCTTCCCATTAAAAACTGCATAGTCCCGTTTGAGCGCGTATGCCGTGCCGGGGCATTGCTGTCAAAATTCCCCGCGCGGGACCTGCGCAAGAAAGGATTCGTTATGTCCGTCCGCATTATTACCGATTCCGCAAGCGATATGTCGCCGGCGGAGCACCCCGCTCTGCGTGTTCTGCCGCTGTCCGTCACCTTTGGCACCGATGTGTATATGGATGGCGTCGACATCGATCACCAGCGCTTTTACGAGATGCTTGTGGAGCGCGATGAGCTGCCCAAGACCGGTCAGGTCAACCCGTACGCCTTTTCGCAGGCGATTGCCGAAGCGCGTGAGGCCGGCGATGAGGCCGTGATTATTACCGTGGGCGCCAAGCTCTCGGGCACCAACCAGAGTGCTCGTACGGCACTTGCCGAGGCGCCGGGCGGCGACATGTTCGTCGTGGACAGCAATAACGTGACCTTGGGCGAGCGCGTGCTGGTCGAGTATGCGCTGCGCCTGGTGGACGAGGGCCAGGGCGCGGCTCAGGTTGCGGCGGCTGTCGAGGCCGTGCGCGACCGCGTGGTCGTCATCGGCCTGCTCGAGACGCTGGAGTACCTGGTGCGCGGCGGTCGCCTGTCTGCTGCGGCCGGTGCCGTGGGTACGCTGCTCAACGTAAAGCCCGTGGTGGCTGCCGAGGACGGTCTGATCGTGCAGCTGGGCAAGGCGCGCGGTTCCAAGAACGGACGTAACCTGCTCAACCAGAAGGTCGAAAAGGCGGGCGGCATCGACTTTTCCATGCCGCTGGCGCTCGGCTATACGGGCCTTTCGGATGCGGTGCTCAAGAAGTATATCGAGGACAGCGCGGCACTGTGGGCTGGCCACACCGAGGGCGAACTGCCCGTTCACACCATCGGCGCCACCATCGGCACCCATGTAGGCCCCGGCGCCGTAGCCGTAGCCTTCTTCCAGCCCGTTAACTAGCCCACCTGCCAAAACCACCACAAAGGGGACAGGCACCTTTGTGGTGGTTTATGCTATTCCGGTTGGAAGGGAGCGAGCAATGGCGTCTGAGGGCTTTTTTGAGCGGGTGTACGAGGTGGTCGAGCAGATTCCCGAGGGGATGGTCGCCACCTACGGTCAGGTGGCGCTGCTCGCCGGTCGTCCGCGGAGTGCGCGGTACGTGGGGTATGCCCTGCATAGCAATCCGCGCCCTGGTCAGATTCCCTGCCATCGTGTGGTGTTTGCCGATGGCCGCATTTGCGAGGGCTTTGCGTTTGGCGGCCCCGATGCTCAACGTGAGCTTTTGCTAGGGGAGGGTGTGGCGTTTAAGGATGACATGCACGTCGACTTGGCCGTCTGTCGCTGGCCAGTGGGGCTCTAGCGGCTCTGCCGTGGCGAAAACCACCACAAAGGTGCCTGTCCCCTTTGTGGTGGTTTAGTTTACTGGGGCTAACTTATGGAGAAGCTATGGCGGGCGATATTGATGCAGCAAAGTAAACCACGGTGAACTATATTGGTTTCAGCAACGGAGCAGGCAATAGGCGATGAAAAAGCCTGCCCTGTTGAGTTTGATTCGCATTCCTCCCCTCTGTGCGATTCAACGGTGTACTTCGGGAACAGGCCCGCTGGCAACTAACTGCCAGCGGGCCTGTTCCTGTTTGTCGGGGGAGTGCAATGGGCAGAGCCGAACCGGTCGGGCACCAAAAAAGGCGGACGCCGTAGCGCCCGCCCTATAGCAATCGAAAGTTCTAGCCAGCAGATCGATCTAGTACACCATGCCCATGGCGTCCTGAACCTCGGCCAGGGTCTGCTCGGCAATCTCGTTGGCGCGACGGTTGCCCTCGTGCAGCACGTCCTTCACATAGTCCAGATCGTTCTCATAGCGCTGACGACGCTCGCGGATCGGCGCGAAGTACTCGTTGACGGCCTCGGTCACGTACTTCTTGAGCTGGCCGGAGCCGCCCATGCCAATCTCCTCGGCAATCTCGACCTCGGAACGGCCAGTGCAGATGGCGGCGGTTGAAAGCAGGCCGGACACGCCGGGGCGGTTCTCGGGATCGAACGTGATCATGCGCTCAGAGTCGGTCTGGCTCTTCTTGATGCGTTTGGCCGTCTCCTCGGCGGTCATCGAAATATTGATGGCGTTGCCGTAGCTCTTGCTCATCTTGCGACCGTCCAGGCCGGGCAGCAGCGGGGTCTCGGACAGCAGCGCGTCGACCTCGGGGAACACCTTGCCGTAACGGTTGTTAAAGCGGCGGGCGATGGTGCGGGTGAGCTCGATGTGCGGCAGCTGGTCGCGACCGACGGGCACCACATTGCCCTTGCAGAACAGGATGTCGCAGGCCTGGTGCACCGGGTAGGTGAGCAGAAGGCCGGTGAGCTCGTGGCCCGAGGCCTCCATCTCGGCCTTGACCGTGGGGTTGCGCGCCAGCTCGGCCTCGGAGACCAGCGACAGGAACGGCAGCATGAGCTGGTTTGCGGCGGGTACGGCGGAGTGCGCGTAGATCATGGTCTTGTCGGGGTCGATGCCGCAGGCAAGGTAGTCCATGACCATGTTGTACACGTTGTCCTGGATGTGCTCGGTCGTATCGCGGTCAGTGATGACTTGGTAGTCGGCGATGAGCACGTTGGTCTTGGCGCCCATGTTCTGCAGCTCAACACGGCCCTTGAGGGTGCCGAAGTAGTGACCCAGGTGCAGACGGCCGGTGGGGCGGTCGCCGGTGAGCATGGTGAACTTCTCGGGCGTTTTGGCCAGGCCCTCGCGAATGGCGTTGCTCTTTTGCAGCGCGACTTCGTAGCTGTTCTCGTTTGGCATGATTGCTCCTAACGTATGTTCATGGGTCAAGATGATAACGCGTTTATTGGAGGGTCGGGGCGTAAGTACGCGAGGGGCGGGAGAGCGGCGGCATGTGCGATGGGCGCGGCGTGGCTGCGCGTTTGGCCGGCGGCGCCTGGGCGCATCCTCGGCAGCTTACCCTAGCGCCTGTGGTGGCGCTCCTCCCTGCGTTCTTCTGCCGCCTGCTCCTCCTGCTTAAAGGCGGGATCGTCGGGGGTGACGAGCTCGTCCTCGTGCGTGCGCTTGTTGTAATGGTGGCGCAGCACGGGCTCAAACAGGTGCAGGTGCTTGGCAAAGGCCGCCGAGCCAATGGCGAGCACGGTAAAGATGAGCACGCGCATGGGCACCTCGACCTGGTTAATCGCGGCGGCGCCGGCCGAAAGCATGATGCACCAGGCGTAGATGAGGAGCACTGCCTGCTTTTGGTTGTAGCCCTCTTGGATCAGGCGGTGGTGGATGTGGCCCTTGTCGGCCTGCCCGATGCTAATGTGGGCGCGCTTGCGGCGCACGATGGCGCTAAACGTGTCGATGATGGGCACGCCGGCAACGATGAGCGGGATGATAAGCGAGGTGAGCGCGGCGGTGCGGCTCACGTTGAGCAGCGAGATGGAGCCCAGTGCAAAGCCCAGAAGCAACGACCCCGAGTCGCCCAAGAAGATGCTTGCGGGGTTGAAGTTGTAGCGCAAAAAGGCCAGGCAAGCGCCAAAGAGCGCAATGGAGAGCGCGGCGGCGTCGATGCGGCCCGAGAGAACGGCCATCGAAAACATGGTGAACGACGCGATGCCGCAGATGCCCGTGGCCAAGCCGTCGAGGCCGTCGATGAGGTTAATGATGTTGGTGAATGCCACCAGATAGATCACGGTGATGGGGTAGGCGAGCCATCCGAGCATGATCTCGCCGGGGGCAAACGGGTTGACGATGACGCCGATCCGCAGGCCGCCGATACAGGCGATAAGCGCGGCGAGGACCTGTCCGGCTAGCTTTTGCTTGGGCTTGAGCTGGAAGACGTCGTCGATAGCGCCGGTCGCAAAGATGACGGTAAAAGAAAGCGCAAGTATGGGGTAGCTGATGTGCAGACGGGGGTGGGGCACCAAAACGGGCGGCCAACCCAGGTACCAGGTGCCTAGGATTTGCACAATACAGGCAACGACCAGGCCCAAAAACACCGCCGTTCCGCCCAAACGCGGGATGGGCTTGGTGTTGATGCGGCGCTTAGAAGGATAGTCGACGGCGTCGAGCTTAATTGCCAAGCGCTTGACCAGGGGCACCGTGAGGAAGGTCGTGATAAAGGCCGCCGCTGCCACGCATAGATACGGTATGTAGCTCGGGGATGAAGCCATGAATCTAAAAACCGCCAAGCGTCGAAGGAAAAGGTCAAAGGTTGCTAAGCGCAAAGGGCATAGCCGAACCATGATACTCGACCAAGGGGGGTGCATGGAATTGCACGCAGCGATAATCACGCGCTTACCAGATATTGGGATGTTGTCGATGGATTGTTGGGATACCGGCGGGGATCCATATGGGCTGTAATGGTGGTTTTCGGCAAATAAAAACCACCCCCCACGTTACGAAAATGAACCCACCTAAAACAGGTGGGTGCCCTCATCGACTGTTCCAGCGTCCTTAACAACGAAGGATACCTGTACTAGGTACGACTGTGTGGGCTCCCTAAATAAACGCGACGGTTCACCCAGTTGCTCCGCGGGGGGCGGAATACCTACATCATAAAGCGGCACTTTGTCGATTCCAGTCTTGACATTATAAAAAACGTGTCGGACGATTACGGCGCCTTGGGCTCGAGCCGTCTGTGCGGTTGGTCCCTTTACGTTTGAGCTGCTGAATCATTGTTTTGGAGCATGTTTTTATGCCGACGTCGTTGACCGAACTTTTTTCGCCCGCCTGCCATTTGTGTCCGCGCCGTTGCGGTGCGGCGCGCGACGAGGGCGCGCGTGGCGTGTGCGGCGCCGACAACACGCTTAAGGTCGCCCGCGCGGCGCTCCATATGTGGGAGGAGCCGCCCATTTCGGGCGAGGCCGGCTCGGGTACGATTTTCTTTAGCGGCTGTTCGCTCAAATGTATCTACTGCCAAAACCACGAGATCTCGACGGGCAATTTTGGCCTTGAGATTTCGCCTGAGCGCCTGGTCGAGATTATGCTGGAACTGCAGGACCAGGGTGCCAACAACATCAATTTGGTGACTGCGACGCACTATGCACACCTGTTGCCTGCCGCGATTGCCGCGGCACGGACGCGCGGGCTGGTCATCCCGATCGTCTACAACACGAGTGGTTACGAGCGCGCGAGTGCCGTGGCGGCGCTGGGCGACCTGGTCGACGTGTGGCTTACGGATTTTAAATATGCCGATGCCGGGCTTGCGCAGTCGCTTTCTCATATTAAGGACTACCCGCGCGTGGCCGTGTCGGGTCTGGCCCAGATGGCGCGCGAGATCGATCGCCGCGGGGGAGAGCTGGTGGATGAGGGCGGGCTCATGAAGCGCGGCATCATCGTGCGCCACCTGGTGCTGCCGGGGCATGCGGATGACTCGTGCCGCGTGTTAGACCTGGTGTGGCAGACGGTGGGCGACGTGCCGATCTCGGTCATGAACCAGTACACGCCCAATGCGCTCATGCGCGAGCAGGGCGGCGACCTGGCACGTGCCGTGACGCGCGAGGAGTACGAGCAGGTGCTCGACCATGCCGACGACCTGGGCTTTACGACGATGTTTTGGCAAGAAGGCGGCGCGGTAGACGAGAGCTTTACCCCGGCGTTCGACACCACCGGCGTCCTCACCAGCGCAAAGTAGCGCGTTCGCCGATGATTTTTCTGGGACGGGGATTAAAAAATCATTCGGTACACAATGTTTTTTTAATCCCCGTCCCAGAAAAATCATCGAGAGGATCGCCTGCTCGAAAAGTTGTCAAAATAGCCGTGCCCCAAAAAGACTGATTATTGGTCGTTGACAGTTGGCGAGCCGTAGGTAAAATATCAACTTGTCCTGGGGACGTAGCTCAGTTGGGAGAGCGCTGCCGTCGCATGGCAGAGGCCGAGGGTTCGACTCCCTTCGTCTCCACCCTTGGATTTGATAAGCCGCTGACATTGTGTCGGCGGCTTTTTTTAAAAGAAAGGGCTGTACCATGGCCGAGCTTGAGTCCCAACCACTGTCTGCCGAGGAACGCGTCGAGTTGGAAGAGCTCCGCGCCGAGAAAGCTCGTCGCGAGGCCCAGGAAGAGGCACGCCGCGAGCGTGAGGAGCTGGCCGCCCTGCGTGCCGAGCGTGCGAAGGCCGAGGAGGCTGCTGCGAAGGGCGCATCCGAGCCCAAGCCCGCCGCCGCGAAGCCCGCGCCCGCCGCACCTAAACCTCAGCCTAAAAAGACCGCTCGTCCCAAGTTCGTCGATCCTAAGCCGAGCCGTGACGAGATGAGCTTTGCCCAGCGCATGGTTACCTCCAAGGAGCCTACGGGCGAGAACGAGATCCCTGGCATGGCGCCGGCTCAAAAAATCATCATTGTCCTTGCCCTCATCGCGTTTGTCATCTTTATGGGCTACACGATCCTGACCAGCATGGGCCTGCTCTAGCCGATTCGCGCCGGGTGTCATGCCCGAACACTCTGCCCTTCTCCAACCCTCAACCTCTGCACAACGCATCCGAAAGGTCGCCCCATGGCTTTGACCGACATCTCGCATCCCACCGACATCGCAATGCTCACTGATCTGTACGAACTCACTATGGCCCAGGGCCTGTGGGAGAGCGGCAAGGCCAATGAGCAGGGTTGCTTTACGGCGTTTTACCGCGACCATCCCTTCGGCAGCGCGTATGCCGTCATGTGCGGCACCGCCGAGCTGCCCGAGCTTGTCGAGAATCTGCGCTTTACGCCCGAGGATATCGACTACCTCGCCTCACTTCAGGCCCCGGCCGGCGGCGCGATGTTCAAGCCTGCATTCCTCGACTACCTGCGCAACTTCCGCGCGCATGTAAACATCGACGCCGTGCCCGAGGGCGAGCTCGTCTTTCCGCGCGAGCCCATGGTTCGCGTCACCGGCCCCGCGCTGGAGTGCCAGCTGCTCGAGACGGCGCTGCTCAACATCGTTGGGTTCCAGACGCTTGTCGCCACCAAGACGGCGCGCGTGGTGCTGGCGGCGGACGGCCGTCCCGTTGCCGAGTTTGGCCTGCGCCGCGCTCAGGGTCCCGATGGCGGCTTGGCCGTCGCGCGCGCGAGCTACGTTGCCGGCTGCTCCTCTACGTCCAATGTGCTCGCCGGCCGCCGCTACGGTATTCCCGTCTTTGGCACGCATGCGCACAGCTGGGTGATGAGCTTCGATTCCGAGCTCGAGGCCTTCCGCGCCTTTGCCAAGTCGAGCCCCAAGAACTGCACGCTGCTCATCGACACCTATGACGTGCGCGAGGGCTGTGAACATGCCATTACGGTTGCCAAGGAGATGGAAGCGGTGGGCGAGCGCCTGTCGGCCATTCGCATCGACTCCGGCGACCTCGCCAAGCTCTCAAAGTATGTGCGCGGCCGTTTTGATGCCGAGGGCCTGCCCTATGTGGGGATCTCGGTTTCTAACGATTTGGATGAGTACACGATTCAGTCGCTGCTCGACCAGGGCGCGCCCATCGACAGCTTTGGCGTGGGCACCAAACTCGCGACCTGCTACGATCAGCCTGCGCTGGGCGGCGTGTACAAGCTTTCGGCCCGTCGTGCGAGCGACGCGGAGCCGTGGACGCCGGTGGTGAAGCTTTCCGAGCAGCCCTACAAGCGCACGATCCCCGGCGTGCAGCGCGTACGACGCTATTACGACGGCTTTGGCGGCCCGGTTTGCGACATGATTTATGACGAGGACCATCTGGCAGGGGAGGGCGTCGCGCGCGGCAATACCCTTGTGGCCGTGAACGATGCCGCCCTGGTGACCGACGTGTCCGAACTTGAGTATCGCGAGCTGCTGGTGCCGATCGTGCGCGATGGCAGTGCGGTGGCTCCGCGTGAGAGCATCCAGGACGCGCGCGAGCGCTGTGCTTGGGCGCTCGACCATCTGGACGCAGCTTTCAAGCGCTTCCTGTACCCGCAGACCTATGTGGTGGGTATGGAGCAGGGCCTGGCTCAGGTGCGCGACGAGCTCGTGCGCAAGAACATGGCCGCGGCCTCTGCCTTTCCCTGGGCTCACTAATTCCTTGGGCGGTAGGGGCGAGTCACGCTTCCCTGGCCGCCGGCTCGGCCGTTCGCTGAACAGTTGATTGGTTTGACGTATGACGACTTCTTATAAAACGATGGTGGTAAAGATCGGTTCGTCCACGGTGGTGGGCGCCGACGGCAAGGTCAACCGCGCCTTTATCGGCGGGCTTGCCGACCAGGCCGCAGCGCTGCGCGAGCTTGGCTGGCGCCTGGTCGTGGTGAGCTCGGGTGCCATTGCCTGCGGCTATCCCGTGCTGGGCTTCGACCGTAAGCCGGTCGGCGACCTGCCGAGCCTGCAGGCCTGCGCCTCGGCCGGTCAGTGCATCATCTCGTCGGCCTACGACGAGGAGTTCCATGCGCGCGACCTGCTCACCTCGCTCGTGCTGCTCACGCGTCACGACACGGCGCGCCGCACGTCCTACCTGCACGCGCGCGACGCCCTGCTTCGCCTTGTGGAGCTTGGCGTGGTGCCGGTCGTCAACGAGAACGATACCGTCACCGTCGATGAGATCAAGTTTGGCGACAACGACACGCTGGCGGCGCTTGTGAGCTGTCTGGTTTCCGCCGATCTGTGCGTGACGCTCTCGGACATCAATGGCCTCTATACCGCCAATCCGCACGAGGACCCCACGGCCGAGTTCGTCCCGGTCGTGCATAAGATCGACGCCAAGATCATCGCCTCGGCGGGCGATTCTTCCACATCGGTGGGCACGGGCGGCATGATCACCAAGATCCGTGCAAGCCGCATTCTCATGACGGCCGGCATTCAGAGCGTGATTTGCTCGGGCGAGGAGCCCGATGCGCTCGTGCGTTTGGCCCGCGGCGAGAGCGTGGGCACGCTGTTCGATCCGCCGGCGGAGCGCCTGGACATTGCACCCCGCAAGCTGTGGATTGCACTGGGCGACAAGGCGCACGGCTCGGTGACGGTTGATGACGGCGCCGCGAAGGCGCTGGTCAGCCGCGGATCGTCGCTGCTCGCGGTGGGTATTCGCGAGGTCGATGGCCAGTTTGCCGAGGGCGATGTGCTCGACGTGTGCGACCCGAGCGGCATGGTTGTCGCCCGCGGTATCGCCGAGGCCGATTCGGACGTGCTGGAGCTCGCCGCCGGCCGCCGCCAGGACCAGATTGCCAGCAACCGCCTGCTCGCAGACCTGGCCGAGAAGCCCGCAATCCATAGGGACAACTTGATAGTGTTTGCATAAAGAGAGGCAGCGCTGCGGCTCGTTTTGCCAGCAGTGCTGCCTCTCCTTTTCCGGCACTTGGGGACGTTCCTATTGTGCCGGCAGGTGGGGACACTCCTTTGCTAGAAGATTCGGCGCAGGTCTCCGCGGTTGAGGGACTCGTCGAAGAGGTGCTTGAATACCACACTGCCGTGCAGGCCGTCGTGCTCGAACTCGTTGGTTACCCAGGCGTGCGAGTTGCCCACGCGGCTGAGCGTGTCGAGCTGCAGACTCGAATCGACGTACATGTCATCGAAGTACACCGCGGCCTGGAGCGGCACCTCGTTGCAGGCCAGGCGCTGCGGGTCATAGATCTTGTCCCAGCTGGTGTCTTCCATCAGCAGGTCCATGGCGGGCTTGAAGGGCTTGAGCTCGGGCATCTGCTCGAACATCCACGGGAACATGGCCTCGCCGGTAAACATGAGCGGGCGCGCGAGGGTGTCGAACTCGGCGTGGTGTGCCTTCTCTTCAGCTGCGGCCCAGCCAATGGGCATAGTGTCACCGTCGGCGTATATGAACTCCTGCAGCGTCCAGTACAGCGGATTCGTGCGCGTGTTGGTGCGCTCGAAGGCGCGCATCAAAAAGCTGTCGGATACCGAGGAGCCGCAGCTCAGCGTACCGTCGCCTGTAACAAACGCGTGATCGATAATCCAATGCATGCGCTCAAAGCTCGGCTTCATGCCAAAGTCGCTGCCCATGAGCTGTAGGCGCTCGACCGTCATTGGCGAGCCGTCGGGCAGTACGGGCTTCTGAGCCTCGAGCGCATCGGCCAGGGCTGCCACGCGCTCGACATCGGCGGGGTAACGGTCGTAATACTGCTGCGTCTTGGCGGCCATGCGCGGGAAGGTGTGCGCGTAGACCTCGCTGGCGCTCGCCGGCACGTGCGGAGTGCCGCCGCAGGTAAAGCTTGCCGCCACGCCCTCGGGGAAGAGCGACAGATAGCTCAACGTCAAAAAGCCGCCGTAGCTCTGCCCGAGTGTGACCCAGGGCTTGCCGCCAAAGCCCACCAGGCGCAGGTACTCAAAATCGCGCACGATGGAGCTGGCGAGGTGACGCTTGAGGAAGTCCGCCTGCGAGCGGGCCGCATCGGAGCCTGCCGCCTCGGCGCGCTCGCCCAGTGCGGCAATCGTGCGCCCGTCTACACAGCTGCTGCGCCCGGTACCGCGCTGGTCGGGCAGGACCACGCGGAAGTGCTTGACGGCCTCCTCGATCCAGCCATCGCTTGTGGGTGACAGCGGACGCGGGCTCTCGCCGCCGGGGCCGCCCTGCAAAAACAGAAGCAGCGGCAGATCGTCGTTGATGCGGTCGGGCGCGCAAACCACGCGGTAGAAGAGCTTGATGCTCTCGGGCGCGCCGGCGATTGGTGCCGGCATAGCGCCGCGGCGCATGGTGCTGCCGACGGCCAGGAGCATTGGCTCCAGGCCGCGCCAGTCGAGGGGGACGTCGATGCTGTGGTCCTCGACATACAGGCCGGGGACGTGGTACGAAGTAATGAGGGCCATGTGAGTCTTCCGTTCGTTGCGGTGTTTCGGGTTGACCAATTCTACCGCCGCGGGCGAGGCCATGCGCAAATCGGCTACCATGGTTGCAAACTTCTAGGAGAAAGGGCCGTCCATGTCGGTCGATATAGCCACGTATGTCCACGATCTTGCCGTTGCCGCTAAGGCAGCGTCGGCCTCGCTTGCCACGGCGAGCGACGAGCAGCGCCAGGAGGCCGTGCGCGCCATGGCCGCAGCACTGCGCAACGGTATCGACTCCATCGTCGCCGCCAACGAGCTCGATATGTCCGCTGCGCGTGATGCGGGCACCTCGGTCGGATTGCTCGATCGTCTGCTGCTGACGCCCGAGCGCGTCGAGGGCATGGCCGCCGGCCTGGAGAAGCTCGCCGAGCTGCCCGATCCCGTGGGCCGCGTGCTCGATCACCGTGTGCTTGCGAGTGGCGTGGACCTTACGCGCGTGAGTGTGCCGCTGGGCCTGGTTGCCATGGTCTACGAGGCGCGCCCCAACGTGACGGCCGATGCCGCGGGCATCTGCATCCGCACCGGCAACGCCTGCATCCTGCGCGGCGGTTCGCTGGCCTACCACTCGTGCGCCATGATTGCCGAACTGCTGGCCGATGCGCTTGAGGCCCAGGGCTTTCCACGCGAAGCTATCTCGATGATCGAGTCCACCGACCGCGAGGCCACCGGCGAGCTCATGAAGCTCCGCGGTATTGTCGATGTGCTCATTCCGCGTGGCGGTGCGGGCCTGATCCAGCGCTGCGTGCGCGAGTCGCTTGTGCCGGTGATCGAGACGGGCACAGGCAACTGCCACATCTACGTGCATGAATCCGCCGATTTTGACAAGGCGCTCAACATTATCGTCAACGCTAAGACGCAGCGCGTGGGCGTGTGCAATGCCGCCGAGTCGCTGCTGGTCGACCGTGCCGTGGCGGATTCGTTTTTGCCGGCGGTCGTTGCCGTGCTGCACGACCACGGCGTGCTGATTCACGGCGACGAGGCCACGTGCGCCGCATGCGCTGCCGCCGGGCTTGCCGAGGGCGACGACTATGTAGCCGCGACTGAGGAGGACTGGGGCCGCGAGTATCTGGCGCTCGAGATGAGCGTGAAGGTCGTGGCGAACGAGGACGAAGCCATCGCGCACATCAACCGCTACGGCACCATGCACTCCGAGGCCATCGTTGCCGAGGACGAGGATGCCTGCGAGCGCTTCCTGGACGCGGTCGATGCCTCGGCCGTATACGCCAACGCCAGCACGCGCTTTACCGACGGCGGCGAGTTTGGCCTGGGCGCCGAGATCGGCATCTCGACCCAAAAGCTCCACGCCCGCGGCCCCTTTGCCGCCGAGGCCCTCACCACCTACAAATACAAGCTCCGCGGCACCGGCCAGGTCCGTCCCTAAACCTGTTGCAAACGAAAAACCACCACAAAGGCGCCTGTCCCCTTTGCGGTGGTTATAGGTGGCGTGGGCGGTTAGGCCTGGAAGGTGTCGCGATCGGGAGCGAAGGATTGCATGGCCGCGATGGTACGGTCGAAGAGCTCGGGAAGCTCCCAGCCCAGCATCTCGGCGCCCTGCGAAATCACGTCACGCGAGCAGCCGGCGGCAAAGCGCTTGTCCTTGAACTTCTTCTTGAGCGACTTGGTCGTAAAGTCCATGACGCTCTTGCTCGGGCGCATGACGATGGCGGCTCCGATCAGGCCGGTGAGCTCGTCGCAGGCGAACAGTATCTTTTCCATCTGCAGTTCGGGCTTGGGCAGCGAGGTGTTGAAATCGGACGTGTGCGTCTGGATGGCGCGAATGAGCTCGGGAGAGGCGCCCTCGCCCTCGAGGATCTCGGCCGCATAGATGGTGTGGTTCATGGGGTCATCCTCATGCTCCTCCCAATCCAGGTCGTGCAGCAGGCCGACGATGCCCCAAAACTCCTCGTTCTCGGGGTCGAACTCGCGCGCAAAGTAGCGCATGGTGCCCTCGACCGTTTCGCCATGGGTGATGTGGAACGGGTCCTTGTTGTGCTCGTTGAGCAGTTCGAACGCACGGTCGCGGGTGATTCCGGCGGTAAGTGGCTCTGCCATAAGAGGCTCCTTGTGCTCGTAGGTATCGCTAAGAATGAATACTACTAGAACGACTAGAACGAAAAAACCACCACAAAGGTGCCTGTCCCCTTTGTGGTGGTTTTTGGCGCGGATGGGTTAGTTGAGGGCGGCTTGGGCTAGGCGGGCTTCGGCGTCCTCTTCGGTGACGCCCAGGGCCACGGCGAACTCCTCGATGGAGCGGCGCTTGGCCTCCTTGAGTACGCGCATGTAGTAAGAGCTGGGCTTTTTATCAGCTTCCTCGGCCTGGCGAATGCGGTGCATCATG
Organism: Collinsella sp. AM24-1; assembly: GCF_003470325.1. NCBI lineage: Bacteria > Bacillati > Actinomycetota > Coriobacteriia > Coriobacteriales > Coriobacteriaceae > Collinsella > Collinsella sp. AM24-1. The sequence continues at coordinate 55,972 of NZ_QRHM01000013.1, forward strand.
GTCTTTGCCACGCGGACCGTCTCGGGCGCGCCCAGCTTGAGCTGCTGCTTAAAGTGCGTCTCCTCAAGCGAGCTGTTACGCTCGGTAAAGGTGTCGCACTCCAGCTCGTCATAGTGGCTCAGCAGGTGCTCGGCATCTTGCTGGGAGATGGCGGCATGCAAACGATCGGCCTGCGCCACGGGGTACATGAGGATCGTCTGCGCATGTCCCTGCTTGGTCTCGAGCAACAGCATGGGCTGCGGCGTGTCGTCCCTAAAACCGACGACGGTGCAGACTCCCTGACCCGGATGAATGACGTGTTGACCGATTGAGAACATGCTACCTCCAACTTATACGAATTTACGTATGTCTAGAATAACACGCTGACGTGCGCAAACCCTTACTTTATGCAGGAAAAGCACACAATTCTGATAGGTAAGAGTATTCGATAACAGACGCAGCTCATTCACACCTTTATGCATTTTCAACGCCTGCATAATCTGCAGGCAGACCGGCATCTTTGAGTGACTCCATGCAAGCTGTAGTCATTTTTGTGCATATGCAATATCTATTAGCTTTACCCTGCGACAGTGCCCGTCGCTTGTGATAGAGTGCTACAAACTCTGGCTTTTGCCCTACGAGTGACCAAGAGCTCGGGGGCTTTAACACAAGGAGGATCTATGCCCGAGAAGATTGAAGAGCTGGTACGCGCTGCGCTTGCTGCGGCCCAGGAGGCCGGCGACCTTTCCGCATTTGAACTTGACGATTGCGCTATCGAGCGACCGGCTGACACTTCTCATGGCGAGTGGACCTCTACCATGGCCCTGAAGTCCGCCAAGCTGGCCCACTGCGCCCCGCGCAAGATCGCCGAGGTCATCGTTGCCCATATGCCCGAGGACCCCGCGATCGAGAAGGTCGAGATCGCAGGCCCCGGCTTCATCAACTTCTACCTCTCCGTTGCCGTCAAGAATGCCATCTTTGGCGAGGCTCGCGAGAAGGGCATGGACTTCGCTAAGTCCAACGTCGGTGGTGGCCTGAAGACCCAGGTCGAGTTCGTTTCCGCCAACCCCGTCGGCCCCATGCACATCGGCCACGGCCGCTGGGCCGCGCTGGGCGATTCGCTCTGCCGCGTTATGGACCACGCCGGCTATGAGATCCAGCGTGAGTTCTACATCAATGACCACGGCTCTCAGATGAACACCTTCGGCAACTCCATCAGCACGCGCTATATGCAGCTTGCCGACATCATCGCCAAGCAGGGCGTTGATATCGACGAGGCTCACAAGCTGCTGATCGCCGACCGTGACGCCTTTGTTGCCGACGAGAACGACGAGCACCCCGAGACCCATCCGTATCAGGACAACTTTGCCGAGACCTTGGGCAAGGACTCTTACGGCGGCGACTACATCATCGACGAGGCCGCCGAGTTCTGGCGCACCGACGGCGACAAGTGGGTCGACGCCGATCCGCAGGAGCGTATGGAGAGCTTCCGTGAGCGCGGCTATGTAAAGATGGTCGACAACATGCGCGACCTCTGCCACGCCGTCAACTGCGACTTTGATCGTTGGTACTCCGAGCGCTCGCTGTACGTGAAGGACACCGAGGGCGAGACCGCCGGCACCTCTGCCGTCGACCGCGCTTTTGAGAAGCTCGACAAGATGGGCTACCTCTACACCAAGGACGGCGCCCTGTGGTTCCGTTCCACCGACCTGGGCGACGACAAGGACCGCGTCCTGATCAAGTCCGACGGCGAGTACACCTACTTCGCCTCCGATGTTGCCTATCACTGGGATAAGTTCCAGCGCGTCGATCACGTCATCGACATCTGGGGCGCCGACCACCACGGTTACATCGAGCGCGTCCGCTGCGTCTGCGACGCTCTGGGTTACCCCGGCAAGTTCGAGGTTCTACTGGGCCAGCTCGTCAACCTGCTGCGTAACGGCAAGCCCGTCCGTATGTCCAAGCGCAAGGGCACCATGGTGACCCTGCAGGAGCTCGTCGACGAGGTCGGCTCCGATGCCGCTCGCTACACGCTCATCTCCAAGAGCTCCAACCAGATGGTCGACTTCGATATCGAGGCCGTCAAGAAGCGCGACAACTCCAACCCGGTCTATTACGTGCAGTATGCTCATGCCCGCGTGTGCTCCATCCTGCGCCGTGCCGCCGACGTAACGCCTGAGCAGGCCGACGAGATGGGCATGAAGGCCGTTGCCGCCAAGGCCATCGGTGAGAACGTCGATTACTCGCTGCTGACCGACCCGACCGAGCTCGCCCTTTCGCGCAAGCTCAACGAGCTCACCGACCTGATCGCCAGCTGCGCTCGCGATCGCGCCCCGTTCCGTCTGACCCACTTTGCCGAGGAACTCGCCGGTGACTTCCACAGCTTCTACGCTGCCTGCCAGGTGCTGCCGAGCGAGGGCCGTCCCGTCGACCCCGAGCTTTCGCGTGCCCGTCTGGCCGCTTGCGATGCCGTCCGCGTGACGCTCGCCCTGGTGCTCACCCTCGTTGGCGTTTCCGCGCCCGAGCAGATGTAATCTGCGGGTCATTTGACCGTGTAGGTTTGGTTTAACTGAGCCCTATAAGCCCGATCTCCCACGGAGGTCGGGCTTTTTTCGCAAATGCCGACGTATTGACGAATTTGGAACTGCTGGAAATACGAAACTATGCCGGTTTACTACGATGAATTGAGAATTTCCAACCACGCCGGCTTTTCGCAAAAAAGCGCAAGGCATCTACCTGCGGTTTTAGTTCAACCGGTTTCGGAGTAGTCGCGGTTGAGCGATTCATCGTAGTAAACCGCCATAGTTTTGGCGGAGGCGGTCGGATTTGTGGGCGGTAAACCAAAGAGTATCCCTTTTGACTAGTCGTTTATGAACGTCCCCGATGACTAAGTTGCAGGTGACGGCGGTTGTGTTACACTAACGCTGCGTAGTTGACGCAATCATCTCGATACAGATCAATGATGTCCGTCGTTTTGAACGGAACTAGACTGTTTAGCCGCCCTGAAGGTTTATGCAGGGAGCATGTGATCACAGGGCTTGAAAAGAAAGTTGAGCAAACACTGTGTCTGATCAACAGCAAGAAAACGAAATAACGACGACGCAAGCCGCTCCCGCTGCACCGGTTGCGTCGGACCAGGTCGCGGCGCCCGCGCAAGCCTCGGCTCCCGAGACGCCTAAGGCTGCTTCGACGCCTGCGCCTGCAACTGGTGAGGAGGCTGCTCCGGCAAAGCCCATGCGTACGCGCCGCACGGCCAAGCCTACCGCTGACGGCGAGGAGGTCACCAAGCCCAAGCGCCGTACCACGCGCACGACGCGCGTCAAGCGCACCGTTGCAGCTGACTCCTCGGCGCCGATTTCCGATGAGGTCGCGCAGGCACGTGCGTTGGCGCAGATTAGCGAGGCTCAGGTGGTGCGCGCCCGCCGTCGTGCTGCCGAGCGCGAGGCCGCGGCTCTGACCGAGCTTGCAGCTCCGTCTGTGCCCGAGACGCCTGCCGCCACCGAGACCCCTGTCGCCGACCAGCCGACCGAGAAGCCGGTACCGCGCACACGCCGCCGCACGGCTGCTAAGGCCGAGCAGGTTGCTGAACAGGTAACCCCCGAGCTCACTGAGGCTTCGGTCCGTTCCGCGGCAGGGGAGGGCACATCGCCTGTTGAGCCCGCTGTGCCTGTCGAGGCCAGCGAAGTTCCCGTTGTCGATCCGGCTTTGCGCCCGCACCGTCGCGGTCGCAAGCCCAAGGCCTTTGTCGAGGCAGAGAAGGCCGCAGCAGCAGCCGCCGCCGCTCGGGATGCTGCGGCGACCGCCGAGTCTGCAACCGCTGCCGATGCACCCGTCCAGGATGCTACGACTTCCGAGGCCGCTCCCGCCGATGCCGAGCCCGCCGACGTCCGTCCCGGTCGCAGCCGTCGTACTGCTGCTAAGCGCACGTCCAAGGCCAAGGCTGCCAAGAAGGGCGCGTCCGAGGATTCCGCCGAGACGACCGCCGATGTATCGACTGATGCCGCCGAGCCCCAGGACGTCGAACAGCCTGCGTCCGAGAAGCCCAAGCGCGGTCGTAAGAAGTCCGTTAAGGCCAAGGCGTCCGAGCAGCAGGATGTCGAAGCGCAGGTTGATTCTGGCGCCGAGGCCAATGACGCCGCCGCGGCCAATGTTGGCACCGCCGCAACCGATGGTGCCGCCCCCGCTGAGGGCGAAGACGGCACTCGTCCCAACCGTCGCCAGCACAAGCGCAACGACGAGCGCAACGAGCGTAAGGACGACCGCAACAACGACCGTCGCAACCGCCAGCGCGATCGCAAACAGCGCAACAAGGAGCGTAATGCCGCTCCCACCGAGCCCACGCTTTCGCGCGAGGAACTCGCGGCCATGAAGGTCGCTGAGCTGCGCGAGAAGGCTAAGGAGTTCGAGATCGAGACGACCGGCAAGAAGAAGGCCGAGCTCGTCGAGGAAATCTACGTCACCGCTGCGAAGGCCGAGGGCTTCCGCGACATCAAGGGCATTCTGCAGATTCGCCCGGACAGCTCCGGCATCATCCACGCCCATGGCTACATGAAGTCCAACGACGACGCCTTCGTGCCCGCCTACCTCATCCGCTCCGCGCGCCTGCGCACGGGCGACGTCATCGAGGGCTCGCTGCGTCCTTCGCGCGGCGGCGACAAGCGCGCCGGCCTCGCCAAAATCACGACCGTCAACGGTCTGGACCCCGAGCAGATTCGCAACCGTCCCAAGTTCGGCGACCTCACCCCGGTCTATCCCAACGAGCCGCTGCGCATGGAGCACGGCAAGGATTCCATCACCGGTCGCGCCATCGACATCGTGTCGCCGATTGGCAAGGGCCAGCGCGGCCTGATCGTGTCCCCGCCCAAGGCCGGCAAGACCACGATCCTCAAGAAGATCTGCCAGTCTATCTCGATTAACAACCCCGAGGTGCACCTCATCTGCCTGCTCGTCGACGAGCGCCCCGAAGAGGTCACCGATATGCAGCGTTCCATCAAGGGTGAGGTTGTGGCGTCGACCTTCGATATGCCTGCCGACAACCACACCCGCGTGGCAGAGCTCGTCATCGAGCGCGCCAAGCGCATCGTGGAGCTGGGTGGCGATGTTGTGGTGGTGCTCGACTCCATCACGCGTCTTGCCCGTGCCTACAACTTGGCGGCGCCCGCCTCAGGCCGCATCCTTTCGGGCGGCGTCGATTCGGCGGCCCTGTATCCGCCCAAGCGCTTCCTAGGCGCAGCCCGCAATATCGAGAACGGTGGCTCGCTCACCATCCTGGCCTCTGCCCTCATCGACACCGGTTCCAAGATGGACGAGGTCATCTTTGAGGAGTTCAAGGGCACCGGCAACATGGAGCTTAAGCTCGACCGCGACCTGGCCGACCGCCGCATCTTCCCGGCTATCGACCCCGTTGCCTCCGGTACGCGTAACGAGGATCTGTTGGTCGACGAGCAGATGCGTCCGTTTGTCTTTGGTCTGCGTCGCATTCTTGCCGGCATGAACAACACCGAGCGCGCGGCCGCATCGTTTATTAAGGGTCTTAAGGGCACCAACACGAACCAGGAGTTCCTGGTGCGTTCGGCCAAAAAACACAGCGACTACGAGCAGACGTTCTAGGTTGTCATCCACACGCAACGATAGTCATCAATGCGATAGAGGGTCGGGGCTTTGAGCCTCGGCCCTTTTCCGTAGCGCCGCTCCGCGCTTATTTTTGACCGTAAGACCGACGAGCAGCAGGTTTCCCGTTTCAATCCGACATCGTCGCTTGCAATCGGCAGGGCGGTTTCGCATAATAGCTTTTAAGCTTCGCGACGGAAAACGCAGATGAAACGAACCATATACCGTTGCTTTGGGGCATAGCCCCGCTTCATCTTCTCTCGCGCAGCCAACTGAATGATGCGATTTGGGTGCTGGAAGATGGGGAGAGCTCATGGCTTCTTCTGATGCAACACAACGAGCAGTCCTTGCCGGACTTTCGTGTGGGATCGGCCTTGCCGCTCCCGTGGTTATGTATGCCGCGACGCTGCCGTTTTCGTCGGTGAACGAGACGGTCGTGGCGGGTGCAGTTCCCTTCGCCGTGGGCGCGGTGGCGGGCGTGGGTATCTATGCCGCCTCGCTGGGTATCTCCGAGTATCGTGCGCAGCGTGAAGAGCGTCTGTTCCAGCCCGATGCCATGGGCGGTGCCGCCAATCTCAATCAGCATCAAAGCGAGTTCAAGACCGCCTCGATTCCAGCTCAGCAGCAGGATGCGACTCCTTACGCTGCGACTTCTGCTTCTCAGGCTCAGTCGGAGCAGTCTACCTCGGCATTCCTTTCCGGCCTGACTGGTGCGTTCCAGCGCCGTCATGCCGACGATGGTGTTCCTACCATTGCTCGTGCCGCAGATGCTATGGACGAGGCCGAGGCTTGGTCCATGATCGACAGCATGCTCGACGACGATTCGCCGGTTAGCTGCGACCCTGCGCGCTCGCGCGACGTCTATCAAGTCGCCATCGACGAGCTCACCAACGGCGGGCAGACCGGCTCCTTCAATCGCGACGACATCGCCGCCGCGGCGCGTGCCGTGTCGGGCTCCCAGGCCGCCCCTGCGGGCAGCACGGCGGCTTTTGTGGCACTCGTTGCCAACGCGGCAGCCAATAACGCCTACAGCGCTACCTCGGCGGACGCGAACGTTTCTGCCGATGATTCGTACGTTGATGAAGCCATGACCGCGGACGAGGAGGCCGTTGCCGCCCGCCGTGCCGCCGAAAGCTCGCTTTGGGGCGCTCCTGCCCAGCAGCAGGCGGCTGAGGCTGCGCCGTACAATGCAAACCTCGCCAGCATGCCTATCATCTCCGGTGCCGCGGGCATCGATCTCGATGACCTCGATGAGCCTGCAGCCATCACCGCATCGATTGATGCCCAAGATCGCATCGACACCGGCGACCTTCCGGACGCCTCGCTCGAGGTTGATGTCCCCATGGCCGATTACTCGGGCCACGAGGGTATGTGGGCCGCCGCCACCGCGATTCTGGATGAGATTGACGAGCCTGCTCCTGTTTCAGCCCCCGCTCCCGTCGCTGCCCCTCAGCCTGCTGCCCCCGCCTATGTCGGCCGTCACAGCGCTGTGTTCCCCGAGGATACTGCCCGTATCTCGCGTGAGAGCATCGAGCGGGCCGAGGCTATTGCCGCCGGCATTATGGAAAATCGTCGTCACGAGCGCGTCAATCAGATCCTCGAGGAAGAGATCGAGCGTCTTCAGTCCTCTACCGCCAAGCGTACGGGCCGTGCTTATCTGAGCGTTATCGAGGGCGGTACCGCCAGCTTCGCGCCGCTCCGCGCGGAGGCATAACTTCTGCATGGTTAAGATCAATCGAAAATGGGCGGTCGTAACCTGTCTGATGGCGCTCTTGATCTGGGGCAATTCGCTGGTTCCCGGCTCGGGGTCGGGCTCACTGAGCCTAACGGTCATGGAAGCTATCCGCGGTTTCCTGCACGGCGTGGGACTTCCATATGAATGGGTGACCAACTTTGTTGTTCGCAAGTGCGCGCATTTTTCCGAGTATATGGTGCTCGGCATCCTGGCAACGCACGCCTTTGATTTTGAGGGCCGGCGCACCTTTGACGTGCTGCTGCCCACGGCGGTGTTCCTGCTGCTGATTCCTTCGATTGACGAGACGATTCAGCTCTTTGTGCCGGGACGCGCCGGCATGATCACCGATGTGATGATCGACTGCTGTGGAGCGGCAACGGGCGTTGTGCTCCGATATCTCTTACGGTCGCTGATGTGCGCCAAAAAGGCCGCCTAGGACGTATTGTTTGGTCCTAGGCGGCCTTTTTTATTTGAGGGCTTATATGAGGCGTGGTGGCGTCGTTTCGTAGGTCGGATTTGCCGGGCGCGCCACGCCCTGTGGGTTCATCTGCTACTGAAGCGCCTGTGCGCCCAGGGCCAGGCAGCCCATAACGCCCTGCTTGCCCTCGAGGCTGTTGTTGACGATGTAGTTATTGATGTCGTTGACCTCGGTCGTGACGATATAGCCGTTGAGTATCTCGGCACACTTTTTGCGTGCGAGCGGCACGATGGGAGTGTGGTCGGCCACGCCGCCGCCGATGATGATCTTTTGCGGCGCGTAGCACAGCGTGTAGGTCATGAGTGCCTGTGCCAGATAGCCGGCGAGCAGGTCCATGGCTTCCGGGTCATCAGCCATGTCTCCGGCGCTCTTGCCATCCCAGCGCTTTCTAACGCCGGGGCCGGCGATGAGGCCTTCGAGGCAGTTGTCATGGAAGGGGCAGGCGCTGTGCTCGCCAATGGTGTCGCGCGGGTCGCGCGTGACCAGGATGTGGCCAGCCTCGGGATGCATCATGCCGTGCACGAGCTTACCGCCCGAGAGCACGCCAGCGCCCACGCCGGTACCGATGGTCAGATACACCACGTCAGTGAGGCCCTGGGCGCAACCAAAGGTGACCTCGCCCAGGCAGGCGACGTTGACGTCGGTGTCGTAGCCGCAGGGAATATTGAGCTCGTTTTGGATGGTGCCCAGCAGGTCGAAGTAGCGCCATGCCGTTTTGGGCGTCTCCAGGATCTTGCCGTATTGGGGCGAGGCAGGGTTGACTGCGGTGGGGCCAAAGGCGCCGATGCCCAGCGCGGCGATGCCCTTGTCGGCAAGTCATGCGTTGACGGCCTCGACGGTCTCCTGCGGAGTCGTGGTCGCGATCTGCTCACGCTCCAGGACCGTGCCGTCCGCATAGCCCGTGGCGCAGACCATCTTGGTGCCGCCGGCCTCGAGCGCTCCGATAAGCTGCTGCTCTGCCATAGTATTCCTCTCTCCGGGATGAGTTGCTCCGTGACTAAAATATAGCGCTCTAAACCATTTAAGAAAGCGCTATAAAAAGAAGCCTCGCAACGCGGCGGGCGATGCGGGGCTTCTTTGGTTACTTTAGTTGCCGGGCCGTCCTTACCCGCGCGGGTTGATTTTATCACGTAGCGACTTGAGGTTCTCAAGCGCAGCGTTGAGCGTCTCGTCTCGCTTGGCAAAGTGGAAACGAATCAGATGGTTGACGGGCTCGCGGAAGAAGCTCGAGCCCGGAACGGCGCCCACGCCCACCTTGGAGGCCAAATCCTCGCAGAAGTCGAGGTCGCTGTCATAGCCAAACTCCGAGATATCCATCATCACGTAGTAGGCGCCCTGCGGCACGTTGTGCGTAAGGCCGATGCTGTCGAGTCCCTGACAGAACAGGTCGCGCTTGGCGGTGTAGAGGTCGAGGACCTCCTGGTAATAGCTGTCGTCGAAGTTGAGGGCGGTGACGACGGCTTCTTGCAGGGGAGCGGCGGCGCCTACGGTGAGGAAGTCGTGGACCTTTTTGATGCGCTCGGTGATTTCGGCGGGAGCGATGGTGTAGCCTAGGCGCCAGCCGGTGATGGAGTAGGTCTTGGACAGCGAGCTGCAGCTGATGGTTCGATCGAACATGCCGGGCAGCGTGGCCATATAGACGTGCTCGTGGGGCGCGTAGACGATGTGCTCGTATACCTCGTCGGTAATGCAGTAGGCGTCGTACTGTTTGCAGAGGTCGGCGATAAAGGTGAGCTCCTCGCGCGTAAAGACCTTGCCGCAGGGGTTGGAAGGGTTGCACAGGACGATGGCCTTGGGATCGTTGTCGCGGAAGGCCGCCTCGAGTGTCTCGCGGTCAAAGTCGAACGCAGGTGGGTTAAGCGGCACGTAGATGGGCTCGGCACCCGAGAGGATCGTGTCGGCGCCGTAGTTCTCGTAGAATGGCGAGAAGATGACGACCTTGTCGCCGGGGTTTGTGACCGTCATCATGGCGGCCATCATGGCCTCGGTGGAGCCGCAAGTGACTACGATATTCTCGTTGGGGTTCACCGGCATGCCCATAAAATGCTCCTGCTTGGCGGCAAGCGCCTCACGCATGGCTTGGGAGCCCCAGGTGATGGAGTACTGGTGATAGAGCGGCTTGGGATCGGTGGCGATGGTGCTGAGGCTATCGAGCAGCTGCGCCGGGGGATCAAAGTCGGGGAAGCCCTGCGACAGGTTGACGGCACCATACTTGTTGGAGATGCGCGTCATGCGGCGGATGACCGAATCGGTAAACGCCGCCGTGCGGTTGGAGAGTTCTTTCATGCCTATCCTTTCGAGCATTGGGTGGAGCAAGTTTACTCCTATGGAACCGGTGGGATTTGCTCGAAACGGCCTCGAAAAACTCTTTGGTTGATTTTCAATCTCAACGCAACAGC